>DATDCF010000001.1:0-14542 GCA_036524475.1 Acidimicrobiia bacterium
CTGCGGCCGACCGCGACGCGTTGATCTTGGAGAGAAACTCAGCCTCCATACCAGCATCGGCGCTCGCCGAAATCCCCAACCCCATCAGTGTCAGCGCTGCCGTCATGAGAAGCGCCAGCCAACGCTTGTTGATTCGCATCATGCGGATATCGGCATATCCGCTGGAGATCTTTAGTTGGCAGGCGGGTCGTAAGCCCTATTTGGCCGTGGACCTAAAAGCCGAACATGACATCGCGCAGCGACAGCAACTGGATTTCCATCGAGCCCGGATCGAGCCGCATCGAGCCAAGTCTGAGCCCTTTCATATCTTCACCGACCGCAGTGGCCACCCTCAAGTCTTCCCTGTCAAAATCGAGGACACCAATTCCGAGGCAACTGCCTTTCTCGTTCTGTACACCGACCAAAACGTTATGGAGCCTGTCCAGGTTGAGGCCGACGGGCAGTGTCGGAGCGAACACCGTAGGCCTGACCTTCCATCGGTCAAGGGGAGGTATAAGGGCTCGCCGGAATGCCTCCTGACGTCGCTCGGCCCTTTTGTCGGGCGAAACCGGCATCACGTTGGGGTCGCTGGGGGCGACCATCACGTCAACTCCCAGGAACCGTCGGAGCATCCCCACAATCGGCTCCATCTCGCCTCCGCGTTGCAAGACGACGACTTTGTCCGGTTGGCACAATTCCGTCTTGTGATATTTCAGGCTTTCTCCAGCCACACCGGAAGCGACGGCTGTGGTGTCGACGATTACCAGGTCTGCGAGGTTCTTGGCGAGGTCAACCATTGCAGCCGTCGCAACAACTTGCTGGAGCACGAGGCGTGACGGTGTGATCGTTCCCACAAAGTGGAGATAGTCGGGCGACTCGATGTGGTCGAAGTCGTCGAGCGTATTCAGGATCTTGAGGCCCACACATGCTGGAGGGCCAACTGTGGTGTTGCCGACATCGGCGTCGACAAACGCAACGGTCCTTCCTGCGGCGATCGCCATTCGAGCCGAAAGGAGACCCAGCGTTGTCTTCCCGGTGTCGACTCCGCCCATCAACATGGCGACATTGCAACGAGATACCTCGCGAGCCAATCCCTCATATGTTTGGTCGGCCATGCACGCAATATAGAGGGATTGAGAGACGGACCATCCGTTGGTTGTTACCGTCGCGGGAATGTCTTCGCCTATCAGCTTCTTGTCCGATTTCGGGCGCCAGGACGAGTTTGTCGGCGTCGTCCACGGCGTCGTGGCAAAACTGGCCCCGGAATCGAATGTCATCGATGTCACCCATGAGATCGGTCGGGGAGACGTGATGGCCGGGGCACTGGCGATGACGAGGGCCATTCAATATCTGCCCGATGGCGTCGCGCTGATGGTGGTCGACCCCGGCGTTGGCTCCGAACGCAAAGCACTGGCCCTCGAAACATCCTGGGGATTCTTTGTAGGGCCCGACAACGGGCTGATGTCGCCGGCGGTAGCCCTGGTCGGCGGCGCCACCCGGATCGTCACAATCGAGAACCCTGAAGTAATGATCCCGTCCCCTGGCGCAACGTTTCACGGTCGCGATGTGTTTGCACCAGTTGCGGCGCTCCTCGCTTCGGGTCAGGCAACGCTGGACCAACTAGGCCCGGAAGTGGGCGGTGATGACCTGACTCCTCTTTTGCTTCCGCTATCCGAGACCAAGGACGGCGTGGTCAGTGGCAAGTGTTGGTGGATTGACAGGTTCGGCAATGTCGAGACCAATGTCGGCCCGGACGACCTGGTCGAGGTGGGAGCGGTCCCCGGCACGGAGGTCAGGGTACAAATTGGGGCGACCTCGCATCAGATCGCATGGGCCACTTCGTATAGTGACGTCGCAGAGGGCGAGGCCCTGATTCATGTCGACTCGGCAGGATTGGTGGCGTTGGCGGTGAACGGTGGCTCGGCGGCCGAGAAGTTCCGTCTCCACGACGGGGTCGCAGTGAGATTTTCGTCAGGCTGAACCGGGTCTCAGGCTTGGAGAATCGCAAACAGTTGGATGATCCCGGCAACGGCGATTATTACGAGCAGGATGACGATGACGATTGCAGTGGCGGGTCGCAGAAATGCTCCAGATCTTTACCCGGCCGAGGATACCGCCCGAAGAAAACATGTCTCAAACTTGTTGGAGCCCCCGACAAGTCGAGGGCTCCAACTACATGAGGAGAGGGTCGTACCGTTGGGGCGGGCTGGGAGGCTATCCAATCACACCTAGGACGAACGTGCCCTTGGCATGAGGGGAACGACCACCCTCCTTTGCATGCCGTGTAGATATCGACCACGCAGAGTGAGATCTTGAGCGAATTTGCCGTCCAATTCCTGACCCGACCCGGGTGCCATCTGTGCGATGAGGCCCGGGTACTAGTCAACGAGGCCGCCCTACGCACCGGCGTTGCGGTGATCGAGGTCGACATCGAAACGGAAGACTCCCTGATCCGGGACTTCGGACTGCGCATCCCGATCGTTCTCTCTCCGGACGGAAGTGTCGTGGCCGAGGGTGAATTCGACCCACGCAACCTCCGTCGTCAGATGAGGAAACTCAGATCTACTTTTCGATGATGGTGACGTCGCTGCCTCGTTCAGCGTTGTTGGTGTCTGCCGTCATAACGAGGGTCAGTAGGACGCCTACGACCCCCACGACCATCAGGATCAATCCGATGGTGTTTATGTTGAAGCCCTCGGCCTCGACACTCACAGCCCAATAGAGGATTGCTCCCAGTGCGACCAGGAACAAACTTCCTCCGATACCGCCGTTTCTCATATGTTCTCCTTGATTCGGGGAGAAAGCTGTTACCCGAGGGGTGTCAGATTCAAACCGGTCGGAGGTTTGGAGCGGTCTATCTACGGCGCGGTGGTAGTGGTGGTTTCGGTTTCGGTTCCGGTTCCGCTCTCTGCCGGGGCCTCTCCCTCACCGGGGGTGCCTCCTTCGGTCCCTTGGCCTTCTTCGGGTGGAGCTTCGACCAAACCGCAGTCGGTGAGAACAGCCTCCGGATCTCCTCCACCGAAGCGGACCCGCTCAAAGGAGGTGACAGCCGCGATTTGCTCGGCTGACAGCGATGCGCTGAACCCGGGCATTCCCTGGGTGACGGGTTTCCCCGAATCGCCGTAGGTGTTCATTCCGGCGGCTTTGAAACCAGCGCTGCCGAGGCTGACCCACTCTTCCTGGTCGGCACAGGACCCGAATGTGGTAATGACACCATTCAATGCCGGGCCCACCCCGCCCCCGCCGCCGGCGCCGTGACAACTGGCACAGTTCACTGCCGGGAGTGCCTGGCCGTCATAAATCGACTGTCCGAGGGCTATGAAGTCGGTTGTGCCTCCACCAACGCTGGAACCTTCGAAGGGCGTCCCGTCGCAGTTGACAATGGCTCCGGTGACAACATCGGTCTGCAACTCGGTCGCCGATCCACAGTCGCCGGTGGCGGCACCACCCAATGCAAAGAGGGCCACCGCGGGCACTAGGAAGAATAAGAACGCGAGCCACCTGGGCACGGCAAAACTTGTCCGCTCCATGATCCCCGTGGTGGGTACCGTCACCACAACCGGAATATTCGCCGCCTCGGCCATCGTCACTTCCGCGGGGACGGCGCTCCTGGTGACAGGGCCGGCGGACGCGGGTGCTGGCATAGCGACTTTCGCCGCAGGAATCTCGATTGTGACTTCCGGAGCTTCAACACCTGGTGTGGGTTCGCCTGTCGGGTCGGGATCGTCTGCAGACTCGACCGCCGTTGGCACTGCTGCCGCCACACCGGGTGCCGGTCCGCCACCGGCCCAGGCTGCCAGAACTTCTTCGACCGTCGAGCCCGTTTCCTGAGCGCGCGCCTCGGCCGACCGTTGGGCGAGTGTTTCCGGGATTCCGAGTGCGGCGGCGGCCGCTGCTAGATCACTCACGACCCACCGCCAGAGGGCGCCGACTCGAGGAGGTAGGTGACTAGTTGGTCCATCGAGCCTTCCGATAGAGTTGAAGCTGGATGTCCCGCCCCTCCGCTGATCGTCGATTCCATTTGCGCTCCCGACATCCGATTGCCGATGTTGGAGAGATCGGGCCCGAAGCGACGGACCCCCAAGACCTGGTTGGTGTCGCTCAACGTCACCGGGCCAATACCAACGTCAGCGATAATCGGACGGACCATTTGAGTGTGGCATCCCGCGCAACCCAGGTTGCCATACAGGTCACGACCTGCCAGTCCTGCTTCTGTCAGTGCGACTGCACTCGTTCTCGCCCCGGGTTCGTCTACCGGTATCGATGGCCCGACCAGCCCGAGGAGTAATACCGCGACGAAGAGGCCGATCACTCCGGTGACGATCGACCAGGGGTTGTCGTGGACACCGACCAGGACCGGCGGCTCTCCTGTTGTCGGAACGAAGGGTTCACCGACCGGCGCCGGAATCGGTGCTGGCATCGGAGCAGGATCTGGTGGTGCAACGACTGTTTCAGCCGGTGGCTCGGGCTGTGAGCTGGTGGGTGCGTCCGCTTCATCAGGCGGCGCCTCGGTGGATTCCACTTCGGGTGGTGCACTCGTAACGGCCCCACCCCCTCCCCATGCACTGAGGACATCGGCCGACGTGGTGCCTGCCGCGGCCGCCCTCGCATCCGCCGACCTCGATACGAGGTCTGCAGGTATCCCCATTTTTTCGGCTACCGAGTTGACGTCACTCATCGTCGCCGACCCGACTGACCAGGACTTCCTGCGGTACCGATTTGCCGGTGGTGACTGTCCCAAAGACAACGCCGGCGTAGGCGAACTGGCCGAGAAGGGACACGACCCCGAATCCGACGGCGATCAAGATCAGAGTGCCAACGGTTGTGCCGGACGCCTGGGCCCACCCTTCGCCGACGTCGGTGTAGGCGGCGCTATTGGACCCACCGATCCACGAATATCCCGAGTACAGACCGGCCGCGACGAGTGAGATCAAAACTCCGCCCGCACCGACCACCGTCATGGCGTTGAATCTCCGGACCCTACGCTGGTGGTCGGGGATCTCCCGTCCGACCAGGCGTCCAACGGCTGAAAAGACGGTGCCGGCTGCCAGCATCGGGGCCAATCCGAGGAGGGCCGCATATTCGATACCTTCCCAGAAGCTGGTGAGAGATACCGCCGAGGCGATGGACGGGAACGAGCCAAAGGCTGCGAGGCTCCCGACGACGACCGCAAAATAGCTTCCGATCACCCCGGACGTGACCCCCGGGTATTCGGAGACCTTCTCCCACGAGTTCTCCAGGGTAAGTGAGTAGTTGGCGGCGTTTGCCAGCGCCCCGATGGGCAATGCGAGCCCGAAAGCGGCGGCGACGCCATCGACCCAATCCGGCCCGGGCCCGAATGTGAACTGTGCCGCACCCCACCACGCGGCGGCAAACCCCAGAGACCAGAATCCGGCGGCCGCCAGCTGGCGGCTGGCCAACGGGACCCCTACTTCCTTGACCAGGCTGTAGTAGAAGAGGCCCATTCCCACCGTCAGGATCCACAAATTGGCCATTCCCGCGGTGAGGAATCCCCCTCCAAAGGCATCGAAGAGCGAGTTGGCGAATGGAAGCGAAGCCAATGTCGAGGTGACGTAGAGGAGCGGGAGCCAGACGACGCCACCAATTACAAACCAGATTGTGACGTAGCTTCGTTGTTCCACCCGATTCGCCAGTGTTGCAAAGACAACCAACGCAGGAACAAATACCGTCAGCGCAATAGGAATGTCGATCCACCACGGAATCCCGAAGGGTTGGAAGCCATCCCCGTAGCCGAATGCGACGGAAAGCATCCCGAGACCTGTGAGTCCGGTGAGGCCGAAGAGCCCCAGCCTGGCAAGGCCCACTCGTGCCAGACGGGCACCGGTCAGGCGGGGTAGTGCGTAATAGATGCCTCCCGTGAGCGTGGTGACGGCAAACCCCAGAATGAGGGCCGTATTGGACATCAACTCGATCCGTCCAAAGGAAACGGGTGATTGGTCGGGGAATCGGAGAGACAAAAGTGCGAAGAGGGCGAGGATCCCGCCCAACACCAGATACCCTGCGCCAATGAGGAAATGGGACACTGCAACTTGATCTTCTTCGGCGCCGCCGCCGAGAAGTGCTCGGATGTCGGATGATCGGCTCGTCGCCACTCTCAGTCCTCGTCAATAAAAACGGTCGGGCGGGAGCATACCTAGTTCCGGTGGGCGTTCAGCATTTGTCAGCCACATTCGCAAAATGGCAACGCTCAGTTCCATCTCGGGAGCCGTGGTGTGGTAGAAACAATTGAACAACGGATGAACGCGCCCGGAACACATAAAACATGTATCGACTAGCAGAACTCGAGGATGGCCGTCGGAAGGGCATTGGATGGGCGCTGCTCGGTTTCGGGACGATTCTCCTGGCTGTGGCCGTCTGGTGGATTCACTTCTCCAGCTTCCCCCTGACCGAGGTGGTCGACAGTGTGGAGCAGCCCGTTGTGCTCAGTTCTTTCGACTGGGTTCCTCGCGGCTGGATCTGGAAGGGTCTGGGCTATCTTGCCGCATTCGCCGGCAGCCAGATGATGCTGGCCGGTGCTGTCTTCGTCTTCATGCTCAATCAGAGGCTCACATGGTCCCGGGCCTTGTTTGGGGCTTTTATCGCCTGGATCGAGTTGGTCGTCCTGTTCGGCATCGTCCCCTCTGAGTGGCTCAACCTGGCCCAAACCGACCTCGATTGGTCGACCCAACGCATCGCTTTCACGGTCCCGCCCGCGCTGGTCCTGGGAAATCAGCTAGATATCAGCTGGGCCGTTTTCAAGGACACGATTTCCACCGTCTGGCATCTGGTGATGATCCCGGCTGTTGCGATTTTCGCTCTCGAAGTCCAGAAGATGTATAAGGGCCGGCCCGCAGCAGCGGAGAAGCCGGAGAAACGGTCTCCCTACGGGCGCCCGCTGGTCAAAGGGGATGTCTAATGCCCAAAGGAGTGGTCGATGAGACCCCACCGTTTCGGGACGACTACCAGTTGGCTCTGGTCGATGGCGACTACTTCACCGACAAGTTGCGGCCGAAACAGTTTCTCCACATCGACCAGTCTGAGTGCATTCTGTGCGAGGGATGCGTCGATATCTGTCCGTGGAAGTGCATCTTCTACCTCTCCTTCGAGGCGATCGACGAGGCCATCAATGTCGACAACCCGGCCGATGACGACCAGAACTACGGATTCTTCGTCGTCGACGAGGATGAATGCACGAGATGCCAGCTGTGCATCGACCGATGCCCGACGGGGGTTATCTCCCTGGGCAAATTCGAAGGTTCTCTCGCCGATCAGGCTGTTGAGCTCGGCCTCGACCGACGCCCGTGGGATTTTGACACCGGCCAACGCGACTCGAAGAATGGATACTCATATGGGATGCGTTGGTAGGAGGCGGCATGGCTGAGGAAAAACCAGGTCTCAAAGAAAAGGCCACCGAGGCCAAGGACAAACTGTGGGGTAGCCAGGTCATGGAGGCGATACTCCGGCCCGGTTCGCCGTTCAAGAAGGGCTATTCCGACAGCCCCCGCAACCGTTCGTATGTGGTGATGAACAACGTTCTCTATCACCTTCACCCGGTGAAGGTGAAGCGCCACGGCGTCAAGCTCTCTTACACCCTGTGTCTGGGCGGGCTCAGTTTCTTCCTGTTCATCCTGCTCACCATCACCGGTATTTTTCTAATGTTCTACTACACCCCTAGCGCCGAGGCCGCTTACTCCGACGTCCAGGCGCTCTCGACGAACATCGCCTTCGGTTCGCTGGTGCGAAACATGCATCGCTGGGGTGCGCACCTGATGGTTTTGTCGGTGTTTCTCCATATGAGCCGGGTGTTCTATCACGGTGCCTATAAGCCTCCGCGCGAGTTCAACTGGATCGTCGGCGTTGTCCTTCTTCTACTGACCCTGCTGCTGTCCTTCTCGGGTTATCTGCTTCCCTGGGACCAACTGGCGTTGTGGGCGGTGACCGTGGGCAGCAACATGGCGTCTTTCGTTCCGGTGATCGGGGCGCAGGTCAAGTTCGGTTTGCTCGCCGGCGTCGAAGTCACTGCGGCGACATTGCTCCGTTTTTATGTGCTCCACGTCCTGTTCTTCCCGTTCATCATCGTCATATTCATGGCTGTCCACTTCTGGCGCGTCCGCAAGGACGGCGGCATTTCCGGACCCCTTTAAGGAGAAGCTGTGGCTGAGATACCGGAGAGTCTTTTGAGGAGATCGGCAGAGGCGAGAGCGAAGGCCCTCGGTGTTCCGGTCGAGCAGGTGCTCGCCGAGATGACCGGTGAAGGCCCACCGGTGGTGGTTACCCAAAAGACGGAGTCGGCGACGACCAGCGATTCCGCGACCGAATCGGTCGAGGCGGATATCCCATCGGAAGGGGTCGAGGAGGTTCCCGCGCCAGGCGCGGGGGACGCGCCAACTCCCGAAGTGGAGGCTGATACCGACCAGGACATCCTGCCGGAGGAGCCTAAAGAGGCCGAGTACGCCGACGACCCGGACCCGGATCCTGTCCCGGAGCCTCAGGCTGAACCCGTCACCGATGGAGCTGCACCGGAGTTGGAACCCGCCCAAACCGCGGTGGCGGTTGTCGATCGTCCCGATCCGGCGCCGGAGTCGAATGGTTCCGCCAACGGGTCAGGGAATGGAAAAGTTGCCTCCATAGTCAGCCCCCGGCCAACGGTGCCACCCGCTGGAACACCCGACGGTGTTCGGACCCAGCGTCTGCTCACCGTGGTCAAGGCCCGTGCGATTCAGAACGTCAAGGCGGAGCCCACGGACAAGGTGAACACATGGCCGCATCTGATGCTAATGGAATTCGGGGCACTGCTGGCGATTACAGGCCTATTGGTGATCATGTCCATTGTGATCCATTCGCCCCTTCTCGACCCGGCCAACTTCAACGCAACTCCCAATCCTTCGAAGGCACCGTGGTACTTCCTCGGTCTCCAGGAATTGTTGTCATATTTCGACCCCCAGATCGCCGGAGTGATGATTCCAACTTTCACCGGCTTTGCCTTCTTCCTGGCCATTCCGTTCCTGGATAAGAATCCTTCCACCCGACCCTCTGATCGCAAGTTCGCCATCGCTCTCTATTCGATTTTCATGGCCGGCGCGGCGACGCTGACGATCATCGGCGTCCTCTTCAGGGGACAGGGGTTCAACTTCACATATCCGTGGCAGGACGGAATCTTCTTCGATGACCTCAAGGACTGGATCCACTTCGAATGACCGCTGAGAATCTGATACTCATCGGTGTGGCATTGATTGCTGTACTTGGTGCAATCGGTGCGTTCGCAGTGGCCTTCAAACGTTCCCAACCCGAGCCAGATCCGCTCGAGGGGATGTCAAAGGAGACCAGGACCGCCGATCGCTCCATGGCTGGGGTCAGGGTCGAACCCATTGAAACGGCCTCGCAGGTGGTCGTTGAAGCCGATGAGGCGGAAGCGGTCGAGGTGGAAGAACCCGTCGAAGAGCCTACGGCGGTCTCGGTAGTCCATGAGACGCGCGTCGTGGAAGTATCGGTCGAAGAGGCCGGCGTGACCCGTCGTCAATTCTTCAATCGGGCGATCACCGGTACGTTCGGGGCTTTCCTCGGTTTCTTCGGCCTGTATTCACTGGCCTTTCTCTGGCCTAAGTTGACCGGTGGCTTCGGGGCCGACATCAACGTTGGCCCGGTAACCGACCTGCAATCGCAGTTGACGACTTCGGACGGTGGGATTCTCCCGTTGTTCGTGCCCGAGGCGCGCGCCTACATCGTTCCGGCGCCAGCCAGTCTCAGTGAGGAATTCGAGGGCAAGAATGTCGACGCCGGCGGAATGATGGCCCTTTTCCAACGCTGCGTTCATCTCGGCTGCCGGGTTCCGTGGTGCGGCCCCTCACAGGGATTCGAGTGTCCCTGCCACGGATCGAAATACAACGCCATCGGGGAGTACTTTGCCGGGCCCGCACCACGTAATCTCGATCGGTTCGAGGTCCTGATCGACGGGAACAATTTCATCATCAAAACCGGGTCGATCATTCAGACGCCGCGTGCCCCGGTCCTCTCGGTCGCCTTTCCGCAAGGTCCGAGCTGCATCGGAGTCACCGCTGCTGGGGAAGAAGCGTGACAGCAAGCGTCATCGCCGTCATCGCGGTCGTTGTCGGGATAGCCTGGCTCGCCGTGCTGGGTGTTCAGGCCGTGCGAAACCGTCGATCCGAGGAGATCGCACCCAACCTCTCACCCGGGATCACCAATGCCGAATTGGAGACCCGTCGGTTGGAAACGGGTCAGAAGGCAGCCATTGCCTTCTCTGCCTTTCTCGCCATTTCCCTTCCGTTGTATTTCCTCGGAGAGCAAGATCGACAGGACGCATTTGTCGAGGAGTTCGCCGCCGAGTCGGTGGCCCGCGGGGAACACATCGTCGAAGAATTTGCCTGTTTCAGTTGTCACGGTCCTGGCGGGTCGGGCGGTGTCGCCCAGTATGTCGAGAAACGCTCGGGGGTGACAGTCCAGTGGGTGGCACCGTCCATCGATGACGTCTTCTTTCGCTACGACGAGTCTGAGATCAACTTCTGGGTCACCTTCGGTCGGGGGAACACACCAATGCCTGCATGGGGACTCCCCGGAGGTGGCCCGCTGAATGACGCCCAGGTGGTCGATGTGGTCAACTATTTGCGGACGATCCAAATCTCCCAAGCTGCAGCACTTGAAGAACTCGATCCTGCCATAGATTCGCAACTCGGTGACCTCGCCGCTGCCGAAGATAGCGTGGCTGCCGCAATCCTGGACCAACAGCAGACCATCGCAGATATCGAATCGGCTCCTGAACAGTTTGCAGAGTTCGACCCGTTAGTCGTTCGGGCAGATCTGGTTTTCGAAGATGCAGGCGAGGGAATCGACACCGATGCAGACGGTGTCTCCGACAATGCTGAGGTCGAACTGTCCGCCATCAGCCAGGAGGCATACGACATTTTCAAGGTGGTCGACGCTCTGGCTATGGATCCTGCCGTCGCCGATGCAGAGATCGCCGACGACACCATTAGCCAGCTCGAAGCAGCGGTCACCAGAGACCCCATTCTCGAGACCAACCTGGCTGTGGTCGAGTTGGCACTTGCCGAAGGCGCGGTGGACCCGTCAGTCGGGCTGACGGACGCGGCTGCGGAGTCACTCAACGAGATCGCAGACTCGGCGAGCGAGATCGGGGCCACCGGGTTGCCCGAAGTTACTGATTTGGACTCGGCAACTGAGATGGTTGCCGACCTCCTGGAAGCGTCAGCGGAAGAAGGAGCCGACCCCGAACTGGCCACCCTGGCGGGAGAAGCCCAGACCGCTGTCGACGACGGGTCAGACCCTGACGGCGATGAAATCTCGTCAGGAGCTGAGGCAGCAGTGACCTCACAGATGGCCGATGCGGCCACCAAGACGATTCCCCCGCAGGTCGCCTCAGTGATAACGCTCGATCCGGCCAATCCGGCGTCGGTCGGTGGCGAACCCGATCTCAGGACGGCGGGGGCCTTCGTCGGCAACCTTGGTTCGCTTCAGGTCAACCTGCGGGTGACCACCGAGAATCAGGACAAGCTCCTCGAAAACGAAACGGGCGGCCTGGAGTTTCTTCTCGAAGCTCAGGAGACCATGCTCTGGGACATCGACTTCGATGGCGTCGCCGCCGGGATGGGCAGTTCGGTCGAGGATGCGATGCGGGCGGTAGGGATTTTCCAGGCCAACTGTGCCCGCTGTCATACTGCGGGTTTCAGCGCAGGCCTTCCATTCTCACAAGAAATCGGATCCGGAGGTTTTGGCCCGGCGCTCTGGGACGGTCGGCCGGTAGTCCAATTTGGCGATGCCACCGAATTGCCCGAAGATGACCTGCTTCTCCAATTCCTGGTCCGCGGATCGGAAGAGGAGACTCCGTACGGGCTAAACGGGTTCGGGTCGGGACGGATGCCCGGATTTGGTGCGATCCTGTCCGCAGAAGACATCCAGCTCCTGGCCACCTTCCTCCGCGGCGGCAGTCTGAATGGGAAGGAGTAGCCGATGAGAGAGCTTTTCAGAGAACTCCTTTCAGCCAACCTATTCGTTACCGGGATCCTGTTGACGGCGGCGTCGTTCCTCCTGTTCTACGGCTCGATATATCTGTTCAATTACACCAACCTAGGCAAGCGGCTCGGACTCCTGGTCACCGGTGCGGCCGTGTTCGGCTGGATGACTATCACTTCGATGCTGTTTGTGATCTACGCTCCCCGCGGACCGAAGCCCGATGACATCGAAGGTCTCAACGCCCTGGAAATCCGGATCATCCCGATCACATTCATGCTGGTTTCCGCAGTGATATTCGTTGCCTTTCTGGTGGCTCTCCACCAATACGAGGAATCCCAAGAGAGAGCAGCCTGATTGTGCGGGGGACGACCTGAAAATTGTGCGGGGGACGACCCCCGCACCCCCGCCCAGTTGAGTGCGGTCCTTGTCTGGGCTGGGGTACACGATTGCGTGGCGTCCTCGTCCGGGTATCAAGAACTGTCTGATTGTGCGGGGGACGACCTCCGCACCCCCGCCTGATTGGATGCGTTCCTTGTTTGGGCTGGGGTACATGATTCGATGGCGTCCTCGTCCGGGTATCAAGAACTGTCTGATTTTGCGGGGGACGACCTCCCGCACCTCCGCCTAGTGGCCGTAGTAGCTGAGGATCTGAAGTTCGGTTGACAGATCGACCTGGCGGACTTGGACCGACTCGGGGACTCTGACCCGTACCGGGGCGAAGTTGAGGATCAGGTTGATGTTGGATTTGATGAGAAGGTCGGCTACCTGCTGCGCGGCGCTCGCCGGTACTGCCAGGATCGCCATTTCGAATCCCTTTTTCTTGGTGTCCGACTCGAGATCATCGATCGATCTCACCTCAACGCCCCCGATCGACTTCCCGATTCGCGATTCGGCGCTGTCGTACGCGGCCACGACGTCAAAGCCGCGCTTGCTCAACCCGCCATAGTTGGCGAGAGCGCGTCCCAGGTTTCCGGCGCCAATGATGGCGACCCGGCGTCGTTTGTCGATCCCGAGTTCCTGCCTGATCCGATTCTTCAGATCGACCACTGAGTAGCCGAGGCCGCGCACGCCGTGAAAATCGAGGTGGGAGAGGTCACGCCTCACGTTTGCCGCGTTGGCGCCGGCGGCGATCGCGAGTTCGTCAGAGCTGACCGTGTCCCGTGAAGCACCGATGTCTTCGAGTAGGCGGAGATAGCGGGGGAGTCGTACAACTGTTGCCCTGGGTAGTCCGCTCATCGGGGGGCAACGTTACCCGTCGATACCTGCCTTTCCGACATTCGGCGCGCTCCGACTACTCGCAACCGCTACACGCCCCTAACCTCGGCTCGCATGAGTTCTCCTTCCATTCTCATCGTGGGTGGTGGGCCGGCCGGTTCGGCTGCGGCCTACTGGCTGGCCGTCGCCGGGCATCAGGTCACGCTGGTGGAGAAGAAAGAGTTCCCCCGCAACAAAACGTGTGGCGACGGCCTCACGCCACGGGCGATCAAACAGATGCAGGACATGGGCTTCGACTTCGATGTTCCCGAGTTTCATCGCATCACCGGTCTGCGTAGTTACGCAGGCGATGACCTCATGCTCGAGATGGAGTGGCCGGAACATTCGAAATTTCCCAACTGGGGTGGGGTCATCCGTCGACGCGATCTCGATCAACAGATGGCCGCTCTCGCTGGCGGGCAGGGAGTTGACATCAGGGAGAAGACCACCGCCAACCCGGTGATCGAAAACGGTCAACTGGTCGGCGCCGAGCTGATCTCGGGTGGCGAAACCGAAGTCGTCAAACCAGAGGTGACGATCATCGCCGACGGATCGATGAATCGATTCGGCCGTGACCTGGGCTCGAGCCGACGTCGCGATTATCCGATGGGCCTCGCCGCTCGCGGCTACTACGCCTCACCGATGTCGAAGGATCCATTTCTCGAGAGTCAACTCGATCTTCGCGATTCTTCAGGAGCAACGATGCCGGGCTACGGATGGGTATTTCCTCTCGGCGACGGGACGATCAATGTCGGCGTCGGCCTCCTCTCCACCTTCAAACGCTGGAAGCACGTCAACACGACCCACATGATGAACGACTACGCCGACACTGCTCCTGCCCATTGGGAGATTTCGGCGGATTCCCAACTGACCAAGCCCGAAGGCGGCAAGCTCACCATGTCGTTCTCCAAGAGCCCGTTGGTCGGGAACAACTGGATCGCCATTGGCGACGCCGCCGGAGCAATCAACCCGTGGAACGGGGAAGGGATTTCCTACGCATATGAGACAGGGCGGATTGGCGCCGACTTCGTTGCCCAGTCGATAACCGAGGGCGACCTCGGCATCCTCCGCCGCTACCCGCAATATCTCCAGGATGAATACGGGCTCTACTACAAGATGGCACGGATATTCGTGAAGTTGATCGGGAATCCACCGGTGATGAGGACACTCGCACACACCGGGCTCCGCAACAAGACCTTGATGGAGTGGACCCTGAAGGTCATGGCCAACCTGTTGGATGAAGACGACAAGCACATGGGGGAGCGGACCTACGACGCCCTTGCCACCGTGGTTCGAGGACTTCCGGTCAAGTAGGCGTTCCGAG
>DATDCF010000002.1:0-4574 GCA_036524475.1 Acidimicrobiia bacterium
CACCGGCGTGTTCACCGACGGTGCGTCAGAGGGCAATCCCGGCCCGGGGGGTTGGGGGGCAGTGTTGATAGTCGACGGCGAGATCGTCAATGAAGCGATGGGCTCGGATGGCTATACCACCAATAACAAGATGGAACTGAGCGCCATGATCGCCGGTTTGAAAATGCTTCCCAATGATGCAGACATCGATGTTTACACCGACTCCAAACTCATCGTCGACACCCTGAACGACTGGGCGAAAAAGTGGCGGGCCAACGGATGGAGGAAGAAGTCCGGACCGGTCGCCAACCTCGAGTTGGTCAAGGAAGCGCTAGCTCTCAGCGAAGCCAGACCGAACGTGAGGATCAAATGGATTCGTGCCCACAGCGGCTACCGATGGAACGAGTACGCCGACTCTCTCGCTACTTCATATCGAAGGCGTGAGCATTGACCGATACCGGTCGTGCCAACCGGGAGTATTTGATGGCGTGGCGTGAGTATGCCCACGACTCGCCTCTCTATCGAGAACTGATCGCCATAACTGCCGATTCGCCCGACCTTTTGGAGATCATCGGTCGTATCCACGGACAACCACCCCCCAACCTCTTCCTTGCCGCGATCCAGTACCTACTGATGAAAGACCCGGCAGTTCCGCTTGCCGCGTATTACGAGTCCATGGTGACTCGAGCCAAACCTGTGAGCGGCGTCGCGGCCCCATTTCGTGAGTATGTCCTAGACCACCAGGACCGGATCGTGGAGATCGCAAATTCCCGCTATACCCAGACCAACGAGTGTCGGAGGTGTGTCGCCCTATTGCCGGGGGTGATGGCCTCCCCGTTCGACCAGTTCCATCTGATCGACCTTGGAACCAGCGCCGGGCTCAATCTGGCTATGGATGAGTATCACTACGACTTCGGGGGTGTCGTCTGGGGTCCACCTTCGTCGGTTGAACTCGCCTGCGAGGTTCGTGGTGACTCACCACGGCTGCGGGACATTCGCATCCTGAGCCGCATCGGAATCGATCTGAATGTGGTTGACGTCTCCGACCAAGATCAGCGAATGTGGTTGGACGCCCTGATCTGGCCCGAACACGCCGAGCGGCGAGCCAGACTTCGCACTGCAATAGAGGTGGCGGCGACGATCGACGTCGACCTCGTCGAGGGCGATGTCCTGGACGTCCTCGCCGGGGTTCTCGATGACGTGCCGGCTTACGACCCGGTTGTAATCGTGAATAGCTTCGTACTCAATCAGTTTTCGCCCGACGAGCGCAACGCCCTTGCCGATGTGATCAATGCGGCGAGAGTGAGTCGACGAATCTTTCGAGTTTCATTGGAGTCGATCCACATCGGGGACCCATTGCCACATCTGGAAATCGGTGAGGGCAGGGATCTCATGCAACTCGGAACCGCCCACCATCACGGCGACTGGATCGATCTTCAATACGATCAGTCGTGAGTGTTCACTCAGTGTGACCTAACACCGCCTTCTTTTCCTGAAAAGTGCCATATATGGCCGAATGTTCCGTCGGAACGCGGGTTTTTAGGTGCGGCCGTAGACCGGAATCAAGGCGCCGGTCATTACGCCGGACTCCTCGGAGAGGATGAACTCGGCCACCGCGGCGATCTCATCCGGTGTCGGCCAGTTGACATAATCGGCGTAGGGGAGTGACTCCCGTGTCGCTGGTGTGTCGATCACCGAGGGCATGATCACGTTCGCGGTGATCAAGGCGTCGGATACTTCATCGGCGACCGATCTCCCCAATGCAACTACTCCCGCCTTGGCGATGTTGAAGGCGCCCTGGCCCGTCGGGAAGTCGACGGCAGCACGACTCCCGATCAACACAATACGACCCCAGCCGGTCTGACGGAGGTGGGGGATTACCGCTCGCACCGAGTAGAAGGCAGAACGCAGATTGAGATCGAGCATTCGTTCGAATCGAACGTCATCGGTCTCCTCGACATCACGGCCGCCGGCCCAACCACCCACCAGGGAACACAGTCCGTGGATCCCACCCCACCGATCGGAGGTATCCGCCATGAAGTCTTTGACCGCATCGGAGTTGGTGGCGTCGAGGCGTGTCAATGTGAGCTCGTCTTCAGAGACTTCGAACTCCTCTTCGAACTTGGTGGCTTCCTCAGGGAGCAAATACGTCACGGCGAGGCGATAGTCGCCTCCGATGAGTCTTCGGACGAGTGCGGTCCCGAGTCCTCCGGTGCCACCGGTCAACACGATCGTTTTCTTCACTGACTTCCTTGGTTGATCGATCCCACTCTAGATTTACCGGCCGGGCTTTACCGCCCAACTCCTCCGACATACTGGGACACCCATTTCCCGTCGGGATGGCTCAGCGCTGAAGCGAGGTCGTCTGGAGAGTCGAGGTCGTGGAGCAAGCCAGTTCGGCACACGATCCTGGGTTCGTTCAACCCGCCGAGGTGGCGGTGGAAACTCGCCGGGCCGTATGAGAAATCGACGCGGTGGGGCGACGAGATCGCACTCGTGCCACCATCTGAGGATGGGGCCACCACTGCGACCCCCGACCCGACTGTTCGCGCCAGCTCTTCGATATCACCGCTAGAGACTACGGGCAGGTCTCCATGGAGTACGAGCCACTGAAGTCGATTCGAATCTGCCCAATCGACGGCGTCGTTGGCTGCCCGGTTTAGACCGGGCCCGGATTCCCCGATCGTTACGATGCCGCGGAGCGTTGCCCAGCGCTCCACCTCGGGATCTCCTGTGACAACTGCCGGAAGTAGCCCGGCCTCCTCCACCGCTTCGGTGGTACGCGCGGCCATAGCGGCGCCGAGCTCCAGTCGTTGATTGTCGCTGAGGATTGCACCCAGCCTCTCTTTGCCCGACGCAAATGAGCGAATGGGGATAAGCACGGCGATAGGCACCGGCAGAGGCTAACGGGGAATACATTTTCACAGGGTTCCGTTGATAGTGCATAGCCACCAGGATTTTGAGGATTTATGGCGAAGGCCACTTGGAACGGAAAAGTGATTGCTGAGTCGGACGTCACCGAAGTCGTCGAGGGAAACCACTACTTCCCGACCGACTCGATCAAAAGCGAGTACTTCAGTGCTTCATCGGAGTCGTCGGTGTGCCCGTGGAAGGGCATCGCCAGCTATTACGACGTGGTTGTCGACGGCGAAGTCAACAAAGGCGCCGCCTGGTATTACGCCGAGCCCAAAGACGCAGCAGCCAACATCAAGGACCACGTCGCCTTCTGGAGAGGCGTACGCGTGACGGCCTAGCCGATCAATCGGCTGGCCAATAAACCGGCGACGAGACCGTACGCACCTGCGATCAGATCGTCGGCGACGACACCCACCGCACCCGAAAGGTCTTCCGCACGGGCGACCCCGGGAAACCGCTTCTTATAGATGTCGGCGAGTCGAAATACGAAGAACGCCACCAGGGCAGGTCCCCACGACAGTCCGATCACGGCCAGGAACATACCGGCTGCCTCGTCGATGACGATCCATCCGGCATCACCCTCGGACCCGACCAGCGAACCGATCGACCACAACGCAACGAGTGTTACCACGATGGTGGCGACCAACTGATAGCCGATTCCAAATTGTCCGATCCAAACCGCAACGGGAAAAGCGAACATCGAGCCAACTGTGCCGGAACCGGAGTGGGAACCCCGTAGCCGCCCGAGAATCAAACCGGTCCCGAACCAGGATGCGAGAGCGGTTTTCATTGACGACAGGGTAGGCACGAACGACGAGGTCGCCGCATCGTTTACGATTAGATGATGGAAACCGCAAAGTTCATCTGGGACGATGGAGAATTGATTCCCTGGGAAGAGGCAACGGTTCACTTTCTCTCCCACGCCCTTCACTACGGGACGGGCGTCTTCGAGGGCATCAGGGCATACGAAACAGCCGATGGCTCCGCCGCATTTCGCCTTCACGAACACATGGTTCGTCTCGAGGCTTCTGCCCGCGCCTATGGAATTCCGATGGCCTGGACGGCGGACGAGCTCAGTAAGGCGACGCTCGATCTGCTCCGGGCCAACGACTTGACCGGGGCGTATATCCGACCGCTCGTATTCCACGAGCTGGGCCAATTCGGTCTGAATCCAGCCGGGAGCAGGGTGCGGACGATGATGGCCGCTTTTAGCCTCGGCAGTTATCTCGGCGAGGACGGAGTGACAAACGGGATTCGGGCCAAGGTCAGTTCCTGGCGTCGGATCTCCCATGCCGAACTAATCCCTACGGCCAAAGGAGCTGGCGGTTACCTGAACTCGGCTCTCGCCAAATCTGAGGCCGTTCGCTCCGGATACGACGAGGCGATCATGCTCAACGGGTCCGGGCTCGTCTCCGAAGGAAGCGGGATGAACATCTTCCTCGTAATGGGCGACCGGGTGGTAACCCCGTCGGTTTCGTCCGGCATCCTCAAGGGGATCACCCGGGACTCGGTCGTCGAATTATTGACAGACGACGGCCACACCGTCGCTGAGGACGTGGTTCCTCGAGGGCTTCTATATATGGCGGACGAAGTCTTTCTCACCGGGACCGCTGCGGAGGTCACCCCGGTAGTCGAGATCGATGATCGTGTGGTCGGGTCGGGATCGCCAGGACCGGTTA
>DATDCF010000003.1:0-7746 GCA_036524475.1 Acidimicrobiia bacterium
CGGGTTCGACTTCACCGACATCACGTATCACCGGGCCAAGGAAACCGCCGTTGTCAGAGTGGCGTTCAACCGACCCGAGGTGAGAAATGCCTTCCGACCCCACACGGTCGACGAGCTGTATTCCGCTCTCGACCATGCCCGACAGAGCGGCGACGTGGGTTGTGTTCTCCTGACCGGCAACGGGCCGTCGCCAAAGGATGGTGGATGGGCCTTCTGCTCAGGTGGCGATCAGCGGATCCGGGGCAAAGACGGTTACAAGTATGCCGAAGGCGACACCGCCGACACCGTCGACCCCGCCCGACTTGGCCGACTCCACATCCTCGAGGTACAACGACTGATTCGATTTATGCCCAAAGTGGTGATTGCCGTTGTGCCGGGGTGGGCGGTTGGTGGCGGCCACAGCCTCCATGTCGTCTGCGATCTCACTATCGCCTCCAAGGAGCATGCCATCTTCAAACAGACCGACGCCGACGTGGCCAGTTACGACGCTGGCTACGGCTCGGCCTATCTGGCCCGCCAGGTCGGCCAGAAGAGAGCTCGAGAGGTCTTTTTCCTCGGTCGCAATTACACGGCTGAGCAAGCCTTCGAGATGGGAATGGTCAACGCGGTTGTTCCTCACACCGACCTGGAGACGGTCGCTTTGGAATGGGGGGATGAGATCGTCAGGAAAAGCCCCAACGCCCAGCGAATGTTGAAGTTTGCTTTCAATCTCATCGACGACGGCCTGGTCGGACAGCAGATTTTTGCTGGCGAGGCGACTCGACTCGGGTATATGACTGCCGAGGCAGAAGAGGGCAGGGATGCATTCCTGGAAAAGCGCGATCCCGACTTCAGGCAATTTCCCTGGCGCTACTAGCTGAATGACTTCTTTTCAGGCCTGGAAGACCGCCGCCCGACTCCATACGCTGCCGGCGGCGATCACTCCGGTAACGGTTGCGGCCGGCCTCGCAGTGAACGGTGGAGTTTTTCGCTGGGACGCCTTTATCTGGACTCTCGTCGGGGCAATCGCGATACAAGTCGCTGCCAATTTCGCCAATGACGCCTCCGACGCGGCCAAAGGAACCGACACCGAGGACCGACTCGGCCCACCCCGGATGGTGGCTCTCGGCATCATCTCGCCTCGTTCGATGTGGACCGCCACGGGGATCGCCGTCGGAGTCGCTTCGATCGCAGGCGTTTTCCTGACCATCATTGCCGGTCCGTGGATCCTGATTATCGGTGTGGCCTCAGTGTTGGCGATGCTCGGCTATGTGGGCGGCCGGTCCCCCTATGGATACCGCGGTCTGGGGGAACTTTCGGTTTTCGTCTTCTTCGGATTGGTCGCGACCGTGGGCTCAAGATATGTCTACGACGGCACTGCCCCTCTGTCGGCATGGCTTCTGGCAATCCCGATAGGGATGCTGGCCACGGCGATCCTGGTGGCGAACAACTACCGCGACCTCGAAACCGACCGCGCAACCGGCAAACGAACACTGGCCGTGATGATCGGGCCGAAACGAACTCAATTTCTATTTGCGACGCTTGTCTACGGGGCATTTCCACTCATCGTTTTATTCGCTGTCACCGGGTTCACCCCGATGGGAACGCTTTTCGGAGCTACCTGGGCCCCCTTTGCGATCGGGCCGGTATCGATCGTGCAATCCAGGACCGACGGCCCGAATCTGATCAGAGCGCTGAAACTCACGGCAAGACTCCACTTGCTCACCGGCCTCTCGTTGGCCGCCGGGGCAGCGATCACGTTTTGACGCGGAACCGACACGCCCGCCTCATACGTCGAAACTCGATGAAGCGCACAGCAACAGTCCTGGTGGCACTGGCCCTCGTTTCTGCATGCGGCGAGGTCCGCCCGATCGCCGAACCGCTCGACCCTACCGGAGGCTGGCAACTGGTTGCCGGAGTGGTCGATGGGCAAACCATCATCCCGATCGACAGCCACCCGGTCACATTGAATCTCGAAGACGGCGTCATCGGAGGGACTTCGGCGTGTAACAGCTACGGAGGCGAATACTCCGTAGATGGGGCCACAATCACTGTGGGAGAAATAGTCATGACCGAGATGGCGTGTATCCCGCAAGAGGTGATGGACCTGGAGTCGCAATACCTCGGCGGAATGATGGATGTCTCATCCTTTGCGATCGATGGCACCAATCTCGTTCTTTCCGGTGATGGCGTGGAGTTTGAATTCGAACCGGAAGTCGCCGCACCCACCGCTGAGATGCTGGGAACCATCTGGGTACTCGAAACCCTGATCAGCGGGGAAACCGCAAGCAGCGTCGCCGGAGAGCGGGCCACGTTGGAGTTTTTCAGTGACGGCTCGTTCCTGGGAGGCACCGGGTGCCGCAACCTCTCCGGGAACTACGTGGAGACCGCCACGGGAGTCGCAACGACCGATCTAACCGTTGCCGGCCTGTGCTCCGACGATCTCGCGGCCCAAGACAATTCGGTGGTCACCCTCCTCGAGGGGGATTATGCGGTCGATGTGGAGGGGCAATCGATGACCCTGACGAATTCCGGCGACGAAGGATTGGTATACCGGGCGGAAACCTGACGTCCTGTTCCGGAAGCCAACTTCTCCGGATACGATGTTGCGATGCTCACATCTCTCCCGATTCGGGTCCGGGCCAGGACCGGGTTTCGTTTGGCCATTTCGATGATCGTCGTCCTGTCGATGACTGCCTGCGGTGACTCGCAGCCGGATGTCGTCGGAAGCTGGCAGCTCGTGTCAGGAACCCAGGGCGGTAACGAATTGCAACTCGAGGCAGGCAATCCCCTCACCATTGTCTTCGACTCCCGATTGGTTACCGGGCACGGAGGTTGCAACTCGTTCAACGGTAGCTACACACTCGACGGTTCTTCCCTAACGATCGGCCCGATCGCCAGTACCCAAATGGCCTGCGAGTCACTCGATCTCGAGACCGCGTACTTGACGGGTCTCAGCGACGTGGACACTGCCAGTTCGGACGGAGAACAGCTGACGCTGACCGGCCCGAACACCGAGTATCTCTACGAGGCTACGCCGGGTTCGTAACCGGAACTCACTTGCATCCGCGATCGACCTGAGTTTGCGACAGGGGCATTAAGTCCCACCACGCGGGGACTAACGCCGGGATGAACAAAGCGATCTGTTTGCCATAATTCGGTCATGCCAGAAAGCTCAGATTCCGCCCGGACCTTTGACCGCGCTCTCATATTCTTTGCGGCCATGGGCGCCCTCGTTGCGCTCCTTGCCGTGATTGCTGTCCTCACAGATTCACCTTCGGCTGCTGCGCCGGATGGTGGAGAGGCCTCCGGGGGCGACGGCAGCGTGGAGGTTGAATATCAACTCACGGAGTTCGCCATTATCGGGCCCCAGGAGTTTCATCCGGGATCCGTTGACATGATGGTCGAAAACATCGGGGCCGCTCCGCACAACCTCACGATCGAGAACGGCCCGGGAACCGAAGACATCAACCCCGGAGATTCGACGACACTCGATGCCGGGACCATGAGCGCAGGAGAATATGTCATTTTCTGTGACATACCTGGCCACCGCGAGGCTGGCATGGAACTCGCGGTCTCGGTATCCGATGGTGCCGAGGATGTAACAGCCGGTGGCCACGAGAACATGACCCCTGAAGAAATGAACCAGATGATGATCGATTCCATGCTGGCATTTCCCCAAGAAACCGAAGGAAAGGGCAACCAGCCGCTCGATCCCGTTGAAGTCAAAGCCGACGGGACCAAGGTCTTCGAACTCACAGCCGAGATCATCAAGTGGGAAGTAGAAGCAAGAAGATTCGTCGACGCCTGGGCCTATAACGGCCAGGTGCCTGGCCCGTGGATCAAACTCGACCTCGGTGACAAAGTCGAAATCAACGTCACCAACTTGACGCCGATGGGCACCGACGTCCACTGGCACGGGATCTCGACGCCGAACAACATGGACGGGGTCTCACCCTATACCCAGGACCCCATCCTGACCGGCGAGACATTTACTTACGCATTTGACGCGGAGCGACCGGCCATCGGGATGTACCACGCCCATTTCCACAGCCAGATCAGTGTTCCCAACGGGATGTTCGGGCCGATGATGATCGGCGAGGTTCCATTGCCCGTCGGGCAAACCATTTCCGGGGTTGAGATCCCGGAGGACATCGAGATCGCCCAGGAGATACCGATGGTGCTGAACGATGCCGGGGTGATCGGATTCAGTCTCAACGGGAAATCGTTCCCCGCCACCGAACCATACGTGGCCAAGAGTGGCGACTGGCTGATCTATCACTACTACAACGAGGGTCTCACCGCCCACCCGATGCACCAGCACCAGTTTCCGCAACTGGTTTACGCCAAGGATGGAATCCCCCTGGATAGCCCCTATTGGGCCGACACGATCAACGTGGCTCCCGGGGAGAGATACTCCGTGCTGGTCAACCCCAATCGTGCCGGCACCTGGGTTTGGCATTGTCACATCCTCACCCACGTTGAAAGGGATACGGGCATGTTCGGGATGGTCACGGCCCTGATCGTTGAGGAATAATCGCGATGGAGCGACAAGATCGACAGTTCTTGGCTCCATCTCTCGCATCCCGCATTCCAAAGTATTGGTAACTTCGGTCATCGAACCAATGGAGAATCCCGATTTCACGTCTATACGATTTTGACGACGCCGCGGTAGACGCTGATCCCGAATTGCTCGGTGGCAAGGGCGCCGGCCTCGTCGACATGACCCGCCAGGGTCTCCCCGTCCCGGCTGGATTCACCATCACGACCGAGGTGTGCCGTGAGTACATGGAAACCGGCCAGCTCCCCGAGCAACTCTGGGATGAGGTGGAAAATGCCGTAGGCCGGCTCGAAAGAAAATCCGGTCGGACATTCGGCGGAGGGTCGACGCCAATCCTGTTGTCAGTGCGGTCCGGCGCGGCGATTTCGATGCCGGGGATGCTCGACACCCTGCTCAACCTGGGAATCAACAACGAAGTGGCTCAGGCCCTGGAAGCCTGGTCGGGCGACGCCCACTTCGCATGGGATGCTTATCGTCGCTTCGTCCAGATGTACGGGAATGTCGTCCTCGGGGTCGACGAAAGTCTCTTCCAGGCTCAACTGAAATCGCATCGAGATAAGGCCGGCGTCGATTCGGACGCCGATCTCAGCGCATCGGACCTGGAGGGACTCACCGGGATCTTTAAGAACATCGTCGAGGACGGTGGCGCGAAAGTCCCGTCCGATCCGATGGAGCAATTGAAGAATGCGATCGAATCCGTATTTGCCTCCTGGGGCAACCGGCGCGCCGTTGACTACCGGAAAATCCAGGGCATTCCGGGTGATATCGGGACTGCGGCCAATGTCCAGATGATGGTCTTCGGCGATTTGGGGTCTGACTCTGGGACCGGAGTCTGCTTCACCCGTGATCCCTCGACCGGGCAGAAAGTCGCCTATGGGGATTACCTGCCTCGAGCCCAGGGAGAAGACGTGGTTGCCGGTGTCCGCAACACCATTCCCCTTGACGAACTCGCCCGCATCCACCCTCGATGTCATCAAGAGCTGTTGTCCGTCATGAATCGGTTGGAAACGCATTACACCGACATGTGCGACATCGAGTTCACCATCGAGAAGGACGTTCTGTACATCCTCCAGGCGAGGATCGGGAAGAGAACTGCGGAGGCATCGATACGTCTGGCGGTGACCATGGCCCGGGAGGGGCTGATCACGAGAGAGACGGCGATCAGCAGGGTGGCCCCGGAGTCGCTGGAACAACTCCACAGGCCGAGAATCAGCGACAACTCGGCTGTCTCACCATTTGTCAGGGGCGTGGCGGCGTCTCCCGGGGCCGCTATCGGAATAGTCGTGTTCGACTCCGAACGTGCGGTCGAACTGGCCAAGCTAGGCACACCTACGATCCTGGTCAGACCGGAAACTACCCCTGACGACATTCACGGAATGGCGGCCGCCGACGGAATCCTCACAAGTCACGGCGGCAAGACCTCTCACGCGGCCGTGGTGGCGCGTGGGATGGGCAAGCCGGCGCTTACAGGCGCCTCGGCGCTCCACGTAGACGCTGCCAACCAAATTGCATCGGTGGGCCACGTCGACATCAAAGCTGGTGACACGATCACCATCGATGGCACCAACGGAACCGCTTACGTGGGTGCGATGCCATTGGTCGAGCCGGAGGCCCTACCCGAACTGGCTGAACTGCTGGAGTGGGCAGACGAAATCAGGGTTCTCGGCGTCCGCGCCAACGCCGACACTGAAAATGATGCCAGGGCCGCTCGCACCTTCGGAGCGGAAGGGATCGGTCTCGCCCGCACCGAGCACATGTTCCTCGGTGAAAGGCTGGCCGTCGTCCAGAAAATCATCCTCTCACTCGACGAAAATGAGAAGGCGCTGGCACTCGACGAGTTGGAACGTCTCCAGGTTGAAGACTTCGTCGGGATCCTCGAGGCTATGGACGGACTACCTGTCATCGTCCGCCTCCTCGACCCTCCCCTTCATGAGTTCCTGCCCTCCCGACTCGAGCTGGAGCAGGAAGCTCTGCGGCGGGTGCGTGCCGGGCGCCCCATCGACGATCTTCATGCGATGTCAGACAATGTTGCCCGCTGGGAGGAAACCAATCCGATGCTCGGCCTCCGCGGGGTTCGCCTCGGCTTGATGGTCCCCCAGCTGTACCGGATGCAGGCCCGAGCGGCAGCCAAAGCCATCGCGAGGAGGATCGAAGACGGGGGCGATCCGCAGATGGAGATAATGATTCCTCTGGTGGCGACGGTGGAGGAGCTCGATCTCATGAGGACGATGATCGAAACGGAGATGGCCGAAGCGACCTCGGGTTATGGCTTCGAGATCAGTGTTCCGGTAGGCACCATGATCGAGTTACCCCGTGCCGCCCTCACCGCCGGCGATATCGCCCGATCGGCCGACTTTTTCTCGTTCGGGACCAATGACCTCACCCAGATGACCTATGGGCTGAGCCGCGACGACGCCGAGGGCCACTTTCTCCGCGACTATCTCGAGCGAGGCATCCTGAAATCTGACCCGTTCCAGACCATCGACACCGCCGGTGTGGGACGCCTGATCCGGGTGGCCTCCCGCGAGGGTCGAGAAGCGAACCCGGACCTGACACTCGGGCTTTGTGGAGAACACGGCGGGGACCCGGCTTCGATCGCTTTCGTCAGGGAAATCGGGCTCGACTATGTCTCCTGTAGCCCACCGCGGATCGAAGGAGCGAGGCTGGCTGCAGCGCAGGCCGAGTTGGCTGGCTAGCCAGACGTGAACCTGTGGATGGCCTCGATCAGGTGATCGATGCCATCGCCCGTTGTCGCAGTTGTCACCACGACGTCCCGCGTGCGGTCACCATGCGTCGTCACTTCGGCGAGAATGCGTTTTAACTGGTCGACACCGGACCGATCCGCCTTGTTTATGACAAAAATGTCGGCGACTTCAACGATCCCCGCTTTGTCGGCTTGGATCTGATCACCCCAACCCGGCGCCAGCACGAGCACAACCATATCGACTACACCCATCACCTCGACCTCGGACTGCCCTACGCCGACAGTCTCGACGAAGACAAAATCGAAACGGGCGTTAGCAAGCAGGCCGACAACCGCACCGGCGGCCAGTGAAAGCCCGCCAAGGTGGCCTCGGTTCGCCATCGAACGTATGAAGACGCCCCCGTCATCGATATGAGACTGCATACGGATCCGGTCGCCGAGCAGAGCACCACCGGTGATCGGGCTGGAAGGATCAACGGCAAGTACGGCAACGGATCTCCCA
>DATDCF010000004.1:0-10240 GCA_036524475.1 Acidimicrobiia bacterium
GGCCAACATGGAGCAGGTCAATATAACCGGCGTTCGCAATGTGATGAACGCATGCCGACGAAGCGGCGTGAGGCGCCTCATCCACACGTCCTCGGCTGTAACCCTCGGTGAGGAGAGAGGATCCGTCGGAAACGAGGATTCGCCGCACCGCGGATGGTTCCTTTCGGAGTACGAGCGGACCAAGACCCTGGGTGAAGCAGTCCTGTTCAAGGAGGCCGGCGACCTCGAAGTCGTGGCGGTCAACCCCTCGTCGGTTCAAGGGCCTGGCAGGGCCACCGGGACCGGCAAGATCATCCTCGACGTTGTCAACGGTGACATGTCGGTCCTGGTTGACTCGGCCATTTCGCTCGTCGACATCGACGATTGTGCCCGGGGCCATCTCCTTGCCGCTAGCAACGGAGCAGCAGGCAGCCGATATGTCCTCAACGGGGCCGTACTCGGCGTGAGAAAAGCCGTCGATCTTGCAGCCACGGCTGCCGGTCGGCCGATTTCGCCCCGTTACCTGCCAGTCCCGGTGGTGAGCACGCTGGCGTCTGTCGCCGAGCCGCTAGGACGCCTCTTTCGCCGGGACCTTCCCTTTTGCAAGGAGTCGATCAGAGTGATGACGTTTGGCCATCGCTACGACGGATCATTGGCAACTACCGAACTCGGCCTCGACTACCGGCCAATCGAAGACACGATAAAGCGGACCATCGAATGGTTCGAGGTCGAGGGATACCTGAACTGAGGCTCAAAAAGCCAGCCGCCAACTTCGATCCGGCCACGAGAAATCTTCGCTGGTACCGCGTGCCACAGTGATCTCTGGTAGGTCTCTAGCTGATCGCTAACGCTACGATTTGTGACCCCGATGACCGCACCTCTCGCCCCATTTCTGTCCGTCTGGCGGTCACAGAAGCTCCCGATCGACCGATGGGCGGTGGCGCATTCCGGACACGCATTTGCCATCGCAGGTTGGACGTCCCAGACCGAATCGACGGTCCTCGTGGTGGTCCCCGGCGAACGCGAGGCAGAAGAACTGGTCGATGATCTCTCGCTGTTTCTGGAGCACGTTGAGTTTGCCCCGGCATGGGAGACGCTGCCTTTCGAACACGTATCTCCCAATATCGCGACGATGGCCCGACGCGCCCGGGCGCGCCACTATTTGGAGAGCCCTTCGGGGCCGGCGGTAGTGGTTGCAAGTGTCCGAGGCGCCATCCAGCGCTTGTCACCCTCGCCCATCCATCCGCTCGTAATCCGACCTGGAGACCAGGTCGATCCCAATGACCTATCAGGGCACCTTGCCATGTTCGGTTATCAACGGACCGACCGGGTCGAAGCCAGGGGGGAGTTTGCGGTTAGAGGTGGGATCGTCGACGTCTTTCCAGCCCAGGAGGATGTTCCGATTCGTCTCGACTTCTGGGGTGACAACGTTGAAGAAATCCGCAGCTTCTCGGTGGCGTCGCAACGGTCTGAGGCGAAAGCGAGTGCCCTCACCGCCTATCCGGCCCGCGAGGTGAGACCCGACGAATTCACCAGAGAGAAGGCGAGAAGGCTGCTGATCGACGCACCGTGGGCCGCTCCGACTTGGGAGAGGATCAGCGAGGGCCAACTCTTTACGGGGGTTGAGTCTTGGCTTCCCTGGCTGGCGTCCGAAACCTGTCTCATCGATGCACTCGATCAGAAGGTGAATCTCATCGTCGTTGACCCGGTCCGGGCTCGTGACCGGGCACGTGATCTTCGCAAGGAGGAGAGTGATCTGGCCGCCGCTCTCGCCCCGACCTGGGGTGAGAAGGCGCCGGTTGCAGGTGATCATCCGATGTTGTTTCTCGACCTGGATGTTTCTTTGAGTAGACGACGGCATCTCGCAATCACGTCCGCTCCAACCGATCCGACCGATGAAGTGTTGGAGGTGCGCGGGTTTGATGCAACACCGGGAGATCCTGAATCTGTCGCCATCGGCCTTAGCCGCTTGATCGAACGCGAGATCACGCCGGTGGTCGCCATGGATGGCGTTGGGGCGGCTGACCGGGTGGCGCGGATCCTTCTGGAGAACGGACTGGCAATCGAACGGATCGATCAACTGGGAGGAGTCCGGCCCGCCGTTGTCGCCTATGGGATTCACCGCGGATTTGTGACACCAACTCTGGGAGTAGCTGTTTTGGGCGAACCGGAGATCGCGGGTAGGAGGCGGGCCCACCGGCGGGCCGGGGGGGCAAGGGGAGCTCCGACGCAGCAATACCGTGATCTGGCCGAGGGCGACTATGTGGTGCACCACCAGCATGGCATTGGGAGATTCGAGGGCCTGGTCACCCGAACCATGATGGGAGTCGAGCGCGACTACCTGATCATCGAGTATGCCGGTGACGATCGCCTCTACGTCCCCGTCGATCAACTGGCAGCGGTGAAGAAATACACCGGCGGCGAAGCCCCCCGGGTCTCCAGGATGGGCGGCAAGGATTGGACGGACCAGAAGTCGCGGGTGAGAAAGGCCGTGGCGGCGGTGGCACAGGAAGTGGTGGAGTTGCACCGGCAACGGTCCCGGGCGACGGGCCACGCCTTTCCCGTTGACACTCCGTGGCAATCGGAAATGGAAGGTGCGTTTCCATTCGAGGAGACCGTCGATCAGGACCGCACAATCCGCGAGGTCAAAGTGGATATGGAGTCGGGTAGGCCAATGGACCGACTCGTGTTTGGCGACGTCGGGTATGGGAAGACCGAAGTGGCGATCCGCGCAGCTTTCAAGGCCGTTCAGGATGGTCGTCAGGTGGCTGTCCTCTGCCCGACTACCCTCCTGGCCCAACAACATCATCAGACCTTTTCCGAGCGTTTCGCCTCATATCCGGTGCGGGTCGAGCAACTCTCGCGTTTCCTTACTGCCAAACAACAGAAAGCCGTGGTCTCCAGCATCACGTCCGGAGATGTCGATGTTGTGATCGGTACTCACCGTCTGCTTTCTGAAGACATCACCTTCAAAAATCTCGGGTTACTTGTAATCGATGAGGAACAGCGATTCGGGGTGGCAGCCAAGGACGCGATGAAACGTCTGAAAGTTGGAGTCGACGTTCTCACCTTGACCGCGACACCGATACCCAGGACATTGGAGATGGCGTTGACGGGGATCAGGTCGGTGTCCCACATTCGCACGGCGCCCGAGGACCGCCACCCGATTCTCACCTATGTCGGGCCGTACGACGAGCAGTCCGTCTCCGCGGCGCTCCGACGGGAGATACTCCGCGAAGGGCAGGTGTTCTATGTCCACAATCGGGTTCAGTCGATCGACCGGGCTGTCGCACGGCTGCGCGACCTGGTGCCTGACGCCCGATATGTCGTGGCCCACGGTCAGATGTCGGAGGGTCAACTCGAACAGGTGATGATCGACTTCTGGAATGGTGACTACGACGTGATGGTCGCCACGACCATCATCGAATCGGGACTTGACCTGCCCAAGGTCAACACCCTGATTGTCGAGCGGGCCGACCTCCTTGGCCTGGCGCAGCTATATCAGTTACGGGGCCGGGTGGGTCGGTCCGATCAACGGGCCTATGCCTATTTGTTCCACCCGCAGGACCAATCCCTCACCGAGCACGCCCACCGTCGTCTCGAGGCCATCGGCGAGGCAACGGATCTCGGCTCCGGGTTCCAGCTCGCGCTGCGCGACCTCGAGATAAGGGGAGCGGGCTCGATATTGGGTGAAGTGCAGACAGGTCACATCTCCGCGGTCGGGTTCGACCTATATGCCGAACTGGTCGCTGAGGCCGTCAACGAACTGGAGGGTCGGCCGGTTGTCGACCAGGAACCGGCCGACGTGCGAATCGACCTCCCGGTCGATGCCCACCTCCCTGAGTCTTATATCGACGACCAGGAACTGAGACTCGAAGCCTATCGGCGGCTCGCCGGCACCCGGACCAACGCCGAAGTCGATGATGCGGTGGCCGAATGGGTCGACCGATTTGGCCCGCTTCCCGAGGCTGCTCTCACCCTCGTCGATCTGGCCCGTCTCCGGGTCGAAGCATTCCGCATCGGGTTGACCGAAATCGTCAAGCTACGCCATGAGGTGCGTATGGGACCCGTTGATCTCAAACCGTCCCAGGAGGTGCGTCTGCAACGACTCAAGCGCGGATCGGTTTTGCGTGCCAGCGAGGGTGTCATTTTCATCCCGGCGCCTTCGCCGATCCTTTCCGGCCTCACTGAGTTCCTGGCGGCGATGTGGGACGAAAAGATGGATTGATTTGTAAAAGAAATATGGGGTCCACAAGTAGGTGTTGATCGGTGGAACATCTACCATTTGACCCGTTCCCCCTATTCCTAGGATTCTCTCTTGAAGAAATTTGCACTTCTAACAATGGCCTCCGCGCTCGTGCTGACCGCATGCGGGGCCGGTTCCGGTGAGTTCGCTGCCTCGGTCGATGACACGGAGTACACCGTTGGAGACGTCAACGAGCTCGTCTTCGATTCGGGCGACACGGTTTCCAAAGATGAATTCGCCCAGTACCTCGGATTTCTGATCCAATGGGACATCGTGGTCAACGCGGCCGAGGCGGATTACGGGATCGAAGTCACCGAGGAAGAGATCGATGAAGCTGCCCAGGGCATCTACAGCGAAAACGCCGAACCGGATGTCAGTTTCGACGAGTTCCTCGAAGTCAACATGGTGTCCGTGGGCTTCATCAGCAAGGTTGCCCAACTGCAGTTGATCGAAACAGCGGTCCGGATCGAGCTCGAGAAGGAAGTCGAACCACCGACACAGGAAGACCTCGACGCGCAACGCCAGCTGGCATATGAGGCGCAGACCGAGGTCTGTGTCTCGCACATCCTTGTCGAGACCGAGGCAGAGGCGCAAGATGTCCTCGACCGGATCGACGAAGGTGAAGACTTCGAGGATATCGCTGCTGAAGTTTCGCTGGACACCGGCAGCGGGGCAGAGGGCGGAGACCTGGGTTGCTCGGCACCTTCGCGATATGTTCCCGGCTTTATGGAGGCCACCTTGGAAACCGAGGTAGGGGAGTACTCCGAGCCGGTCGAATCCGAATTCGGCTTTCATATCATCATCGTTAACGAGAGAACGTTCCCGGCGGACGAGGATTTGCCCACCGACGAGGAGATCACCGAGGCACTCAAGGTTCCGGCGGTGAATAACGCCTTGACCGCGTGGATCAACGGACACCTCGAAACTGCCGAGGTCGAGGTCAATGAGAAGTTCGGAACCTGGCAGACCAACCCGGCCGGAGTGGTACCACCCGTCGACCCTGACGCGACCACGACCACGATTTCTGGCCAGGGCGACCCGACATCGACGACGGTCGCGGAGCCAACCGACGAGACCACCACAACCACCGGCGGATAACATCCGTCCAATGATTCTGATCACCGGCCTCGGCCCAGGCGACATCGCCCGGATCCCGGGGCCGGTCCTCGATCTGCTGCTCGATCCGGAAACCCATGTCATCATCCGTACCCGGAATCACCCGGCAGCGGAGCAGATTGCGGCCTTGCGGGAGGTCGAATTCTGCGACGACCTCTACCTGTCGGGCGAAACCTTCGAGGAGGTCTATTCGGCCATTGCAGACCGTGTTGTCGAGGCTGGAGCCTCGGGGTCGGTGATTTATGCAGTGCCGGGTGGTCCTTGGCTCGGCGAGTTTGCCGTGCGAGAGATTCTCGAACGTGGTTCAGATGTCCAGGTGCTCCAGGGTGAGACCTTTGTCGATGCCATCCTCTCCGCCACCGGTTACGACCCCTTTCAACGGGGTCTTCAGATCATCAACGGCCACGATCTTCCCTCGCCGCTGATCATCGACAAACCGACCATCGTTGGACATCTCGACCGTCCGGAGATCCTGGCCGATGTCTCCGCCGCTCTGTCCAGAGTGTTACCCGAAGGCAGCAAAATCACAGTGTTTTCCGGGCTTGGAGGCGACGATGAATGCGTCGTCGAGTCTGAGATCGACGACGTCGACTCCGCTCTCGCCGGTTTTCGCACTTCCCTGTGGATCGATGCCGAATCCGGGGGCATCGTCGGAGCGATTCGCACTATGGGCCGGCTGAGGAGCGAGTGCCCATGGGATCGGGAGCAATCTCATGCATCTCTTGCCAAGAACCTGATCGAAGAGGCGTACGAACTAATCGACACCTTTGACGAGGTCGAAGCCGACCCTGACGATCTGGTTGCCTACGCCCGGGTCGAAGAGGAGTTAGGTGACGTTCTCCTTCAAGTGCTCTTCCACGCCGCGATTGCTGGAGAAGCAGGTGCTTTTGACATCAACGACGCCGCCGAAGTGCTCCGACAGAAGCTGGTGCGTCGTCATCCCCACGTCTTTTCCGATGTCGAGGTGGCTGACGCCGACGAGGTGAAAGCAAACTGGGACGAGATCAAGAGACTGGAGAAGGGAGTGAGTTCGGGGTCGGCGATGGACGGGATTCCATCGGGGATGCCTGCGATTTATCGGGCGTCAAAGGTTCAGAACCGTGCAAACAAAGCCGGAATCCCGACAGCGTCGACGGAGGCGGTGGTGGCCCGCATCAAAGAATCGCTCCTGGGCATCGATGGTGATTCAGGGCAAAAGGGCGACGTCATTGGAGGTGCAATGTTCGATCTCGTAGATCTGGCCCGACGATCCGGCCTCGATGCGGAACACCTGTTGAGAACGGCGGTCGATCGCTTCGAGGTCGACTTTCGGCACGAAGAACACGAGAGATAGCCCCGGAGGCTGGTAGCTTGGCACGGCCAGACGTAGTCGATAAATGGACCATGAGCAGCACGATCATTGAGCGGGTACACGCCCGGCAGGTATTGGACTCGCGGGGAAACCCCACCGTAGAAGCCGAAGTTTTCACCGGATCCGGGTTCGGTCGCGCCATCGTGCCCTCCGGGGCCTCGACCGGCGCCGCGGAGGCCGTTGAGCTCCGCGATGGTGGCGATCGCTACCTGGGAAAGGGCGTGGCCAGGGCAGTCGGACATGTGAACGGCCAACTCGCCACCGCCATCACCGGACGTGATTCACTCAACCAGGAATTGGTCGACCAGGTGATGCTCGACCTCGACGGAACGCCGAATAAGGCGAATTTGGGGGCGAACTCAATCCTCGCCGTTTCGCTGGCCAATGCCCGCGCCGCCGCGTCATCGGTCGGCCTTCCCCTGTATCGATATCTCGGTGGCCCCGCGGCCCGGACCCTCCCGGTCCCATGCCTCAATGTTCTGAATGGCGGTGCCCATGCCGCCAACAGCGTCGACATCCAGGAATTCATGGTGGTCCCCGCCGGCCTCCCGTCGTACGGCGAGGCGTTACGGGCGGGTGTCGAGGTTTACCACTCGCTCAAGAAGGTCATCGCCGGACGCGGTTTGGGGACGAATGTCGGAGATGAAGGGGGATTTGCCCCCAATCTGGCGACCAACGAATCGGCCCTCGAGCTGTTGGTGGAGGCAATCGAAACCGCTGGTTACACCGTCGGAGATGAGATCGCCCTCGCTCTGGATGTAGCCGCCACGGAACTTTTCCGCGAGGGCCGCTACCGCCTCGAGGGTAAGGAATTCACTTCGTCTGAGATGGTCGACTACCTGGCCGACCTGGTCGATCGCTATCCGCTGGTTTCTGTCGAGGATGGCATGGCCGAGGATGACTGGGACGGATGGAAGGATTTGACCCAACGGTTGGGACGCCGCGTCCAACTGGTGGGCGACGACCTGTTCGTCACCGATGAGGAACTGCTCCGACGTGGCATAAGCGAAGGCGCTGCCAACAGCATTTTGATCAAGGTCAATCAAATCGGGACCGTGTCTGAAACCCTGCACACTATGGGCCGCGCCAATCGGTCGAGCTACGGGACCATGGTCAGCCATCGTTCCGGGGAAACCGAGGACACCTTTATCTCTCATCTCGCCGTTGCGACCAACGCAGGGCAGATCAAGACCGGTGCTCCGGCACGGGGTGAAAGAACTGCCAAGTACAACGAGCTGCTCCGAATCGAGGAAGCTCTCGGCGACCAGGCACGTTATCCGGGTTGGAATACCTTCCGGCGGGCAAAATGACGATCACGAAACGTCCGACATTGCTACTGGTGGTATTGCTCTGTCTGGTGATCGGCGCGGCTTTTCTAACGCAACTAATTCCATACCGTCAGATCATTGATTCCAACCGCCAGGTGGAATCGGCCCGGGAGCAATTGGTCGCCCTGGAGACAGAGAATCGCCTCCTGGAAGAGGACGTTGCCGCCCTCGAGACTCCCGAGGAGATTGAAAAGCTGGCCAGGGAAAAGCTTGGCTATGCCCGTCCCGGGGAAACGGTCTACGTCGTCCTCGATCCTCCCGGGGCCGACGCCGCGGATGACTCCTCGCAGCAAGCTGACGTTGAGATCGAGCGCACCTGGGTGGAGAGAGTCTGGGACTTCCTGTCCGGCGCCGACGTAGGTTCTTGACCGATGGCCGGTGCCGGTGACCGTGAGGTCGTCGAGGTCCAGATCGGTCGCTCTCTACGCGCCAACTCCGAGGTGGTCGCCCGGTGCCATTTGGGCCTCCCCGTCGTGGTCAGGGTGCCACCAAGGCTCGATGACGGCACTCCCTTTCCCACCCTCTACTGGTTGACTTGCCCGCTGGCCACCACACGGATCGGACGGTTGGAGGGTGCCGGTGGGGTGAAGCGGATGGAGCGGCGGTCTGAGGCCGACCCTGCCTTCGGCCAGGCCCTCGCGGAGGCCCATGACTCCTATCGCGACGAGCGCGATTCGCTGCTGCGAGATGACGACGAGCCCCGGCCTTCAGGTGGGGTTGGCGGGACCCGGGTTGGGGTGAAATGTCTCCACGCCCATTTTGCGCACACGGCGGCCGGGGGCGAGAACCCTGTGGGAGAACTGGTGAGATCATGGATCGAACCACTCGATTGTGAGGAACCCTGCGTCAGCGAAGGATCGTGGAACCCCGACTGGGTGGGGCAGCCTTGAAAGTCGGTGTCGTCGACATCGGGACCAATTCGATGCGCCTCCTGATCACGTCTCGTGGCGGTGAGATTGGCCGTTGGGTGCGGGTCACCGGTTTGGGCCGTGGGATAGATGAAACCGGAATGCTCTCCGATGACGGGATAGCCCGATCGATGGCTGCTTTTGCGGAATTCGGCAGAAAACTCGACGAGGAACAGGTTGATGTGAGAAAGGCGATCGCAACCTCGGCATCGCGAGACGCTGCCAACCGTGAGAGGTTCTTCGATCAGGTCGAAACGGCAATCGGGGTGCGGCCGACTTTGATCAGCGGGAACGACGAAGCACGTTATGCCTTCAGGGGTGCGATTGGCGAGGGTCGCAAAAATGTTCTGGTGTCGGATATCGGCGGCGGTTCGACCGAGTTCGTGACGGCCAACGACTCGATCTCGGTTGACATCGGTTCGGTTCGGCTAACCGATCGAATTCTCGGTGCTCACCCACTTGCGGTGGACCGTGTTGTCGATGCCCGGGACCATGTCCGCCAACTTTTCGATGAGATTGGACTCGAAGCAACTGAAGTGGTCGGTGTAGCGGGCACCTGGACATCGTTGGCGGCGATCATCCTCCAACTCGATCGCTACGACCGTGAGGCAGTTCACGGATCGGCGGTGGCACTCGGCGACCTTTCCGGCGTTATCGACTCTCTGGCACCAATGCCACTGTCCGATGTCGAGGAGATTCCATCACTCGACCCGAAGCGGGCTCCGGTCATCGTCGCCGGCGCCATCGTCGCCGAGCAGGTCCTCTCACGACTCGGTGTTAACGGTGCAAGAATCTCCGAGCGCGATACTCTCGATGGCGTGGCCGAGGAGTTGCTCGCCCTACTCTGAGCTGGGGCCACTTGAACACCCTGCCCGGGTGGCGGAACGGTAGACGCGAGGGGCTTAAACCCCCTTGGGCCGAAATGGCCCGTGTGGGTTCGATTCCCACCCCGGGCACCAGGCGGGGTCCGTAGACTGCAGACATGTTTGCAGTAAACGGAGATTCTTACGACCGGTTCATGGGCCGCTACTCGCAGCCCCTGGCCGCCAGGTTTGCCGATTTTGCCGGCATCGATTCCGTAGGCCGCGTCCTCGATGTTGGTTGCGGGCCAGGTGCGCTGACTTCCGAACTGATCAGCAGAGTCGGCTTGTCGAACGTGACCGCGGTCGATCCTTCCGAGCCATTTGTTGCCGTCGTCGAGCAGCGGTGGCCCGAAATCGATGTATCCCGCGCCTCTGCGGAGGACCTTCCGTTCGACAACGATCTCTTCGACGCCGTTCTCGCCCAACTGGTGGTGCATTTCATGAGCGAC
>DATDCF010000005.1:0-20255 GCA_036524475.1 Acidimicrobiia bacterium
GCTTCGTCGATGTCGTGAGTCACGAACACGACCGTCTTTCCCAGTTCGCGCTGTAAATCGAGGAATTCGCGCTGCAAGTTTCCGCGGACGATCGGATCAACTGCGCCGAAGGGCTCATCCATGAGCAAGACCGGTGGATCAGCCGCGAGGGCGCGGGCAACTCCGACGCGCTGCTGTTGGCCACCAGACAACTCTCCCGGATAGCGGGCCAGCAGTTCAGGGTCCAAACCGACGAGATCGATCAACTCATCCGTGCGGTTGGCGACTCTGACGTCATCCCAACCAAGCAGGTGAGGAACTGTCCCGATATTCTGCGCGATAGTGCGATGCGGGAAGAGTCCGACCTGTTGGATGACATAACCGATCGTCCTCCGCAGTTCGTGGGGTGGCACGGATAGGGCATCGACCCCATCGACCATGATCTTGCCCCCGGTCGGTTCGATTATCCGGTTGATCATCTTCAGAGTCGTCGTCTTCCCGCAGCCCGACGGGCCCACCAAAGTGACGAACTCCCCCCGGGCAACATCGAGATCGAGATGGGCGACTGCGGGTGAACGCGCACCGGGATAGTGTTTAGAAACCCCGCTGAGGCTGATCATTACTGATTGTTCGACGCCGAGCCTCCAATCGGATTCGGACGAACCTTAGGGGCTGCGCCTCGCGGAGCCGAGGCGTTGGAGTTTGGTGAGGGGCCAAACTCCCGCCGCGGCTTCTAATCGACTGACTGGAGGAAAGTCAAGACTTCGTCGACATACTTTTCCGGGTCGACATCGTAGGACCCGACATGGTCGGCGCCTTCAACCTGTATGAGGCGGACGAACTCCGGACGGGCATCTGCAAAATCGAGACTGGTCGATATGGGAACTGTCATGTCGGCCGTCCCGTGATGAACCAGGACCGGGGCATTGAGGCTGGTGCTCGCAGTATCCACATAGTCGAGCGAACCCCAGCTGACCCCGATTCTGAGTGAGGTTATGAATTTGGCGACTTCGGCCAGGCTCGCAGGTAAGGGCAACCCGAGAAGTGGAAGTTCTCGTTGGGCGGCATTGAAATTGACAGTCTCGCCGAAGTTGATATTTGGCGAATCGAAATGCGCTCCCACCACCCGGTCACGTTGTTCCCTGAACATGAAACCAAGGGTGTGAGCTGCGCCCGTCGAGTATGAATTGACGAAGATCTGCTCCGCACCGTTCTCCAGGGCGTAAGAAATTGCCGCGCTGACATCCTTGTATTCGGTGACGCCGTATTGGTAGTAACCGGAGGGATCCTCGGGCTGACCGTCATCATTACGATAGGTAATCGCCAGCTGGGGATAGCCGGCCTCCTGCAACGGGGCGAACATTGGTTCCGCTTCAGCAGGTGTTGTCCCCAGACCATGCACGTGGATTACCCAGGTCTCACCCGCGGCGGGGAGATACCAGGCGTCCATGGCGCCGAGCTCGGTCTGATACTCGACTTCCTCGAGTTGGAAATCCCCGGTGGAGACCGTCAGCGGGTCTGCGTCGATGACAAAGGCATCATCGATCAGCTCACTCGAGAAGTACCAACCACCGGCGGCGTAAAACAGAACTGCCAGGGCGATGAGGGACCAGAACAGCCCGCGAAAGAACGATCGAGAAGTCACGAAGAGAGATTCTGCCTCATTTCATGCTGCAGGCAAGGACAAACCACCGACAAGATTTTCTGAGTGGTCGGTAACGGGAATCGGATCGTCTCCGAAAGTCTCCCCGAGTACCTTGGCCTGCTCGATGGTCTCGTCGACCTTTGCGGATATCGGCTGCTCCATGACGGAGGCGACGGTCTCTGTGCCGACACGGGCGAGAGTCTCCCGCCTGACCACGCCGACCAGTCGTCCCCGCTCGGCGACGGCGAGGATCTTCTGGGAGTGGAGACGGAGTGTGTCAGCCGCCTGGAGTAGGGGTGCCACGTAGATCGGCTCTGACATGAATCGATAGACGCGGTCGGGGGCAGACCGCACCATTACCGCTCCTGCCGGTGCCGCTCCTCGAATCCGGGCACCACGACCAAACCGGTTGCGGCGCAACCAGGCACCACCCGGTGCGCCTACCACGATCAGCGAGTCTTCTCCTACGGTCGTGGCCAATTCGTTCATGTCCTGCGCCTGAACCACGCGACGCTCTGCGTCAGGGAACTGTGCGCCGAATTGGGCCACCACCGCCATCGCAGCTCCAAGGTCGTCGGCGCTCTGGTGTGCGGAGATGATTTCCAGAGGGACGCCGAGCCTCGTAGCGATGTGGTGGGCCGTCTGTGCCGCGAGTTGAGAGTGCGGCCCGCCGGCGACCGTCGCCGAGACCTTCCCGACAACCTCCGGATCGAAGTCGACGGGGACGGCCACATTGGCGAGGTCGAATGAGCCTGGCATCTTTTTGGCAACGACGAAATCGGCCCGGGTGTCGATACACCCGTCGACCAGATCCCCGTCGATACGATGGACCTCACCGTCTGCGAGAATGGTGGCGAGTTCAAAGCACCCAATCCCACGGGTGAACACCACGTTCTTGCTTGGCTGCAATTTTGCCGTCATCTGTCTCCGTTCGATTGTGCCAGAACACGGGGCCAAACGCTGGACGCCTCAGAATCGTCGCCGTTGGCTGTGACATAATCGGACGATGGAGTTCAAAGATGTACTGAGTAGACGCAGAATGGTCAGAAATTTCCTCCCGGACCCGATCGACGAGGACATTCTCACCAGAGTGGCAGCGTCGGCCATGCGGGCGCCCTCTGCCGGCAACTCCCAGGGAATCTCCGCCGTCGTGGTCACATCTGCGGCCACCAGGCAGAGGATCGCCGAGCTCGCCGGCGAATCCGGATACGTAGCGGCTGGTTTTGATCCTTGGATTTCAGCGGCGCCGGCTCACATCGTGCTTTCGGTCAGCGAGAAGATCTACCACGATCGTTATCAGGAGCCGGACAAATTAGATTCCGAAGGAGCGGAGATCGAGTGGCCGGTGCCCTACTGGTGGGTCGATGCCGGGGCGGCGATGATGGCGGTGCTCCTCGCCGCGGTGGACGAGGGACTTGCGGCGGGATTTTTGGGCGTCCACTCATTCCACGACCTCAGGGAGGTGGTAAATCTCCCTGATGACCACAACCCGATTGGGGTGATAACCGTCGGTCACCCGGCCCCGGACCGGAAGTCGGGAAGCCTGGCGCGGGGCACCCGGCCGTTAGATGAGACTCTCCACTTCGAGGCTTATGCAGTCTGATCAGGCCGGCGCTGACGTACCGCCTCGAAGATGAGAACACCGGCTGACACGGAGACATTCAAGGAGTCGGTTGCACCATTCATCGGGATGGACACCAGTTCGTCGGCGAAGCCCAGAGCTTCCGGGCTCAACCCCGGAGCCTCGGAACCGACCCAGATCGCCAGACGCCCGGATAGGTCGACGTCCCATAGGAAATTCCCCGAACCTGCGACCCCGGCAACAGATTTGAATTGGCCGTTTTTCAACCATGTCTTAACAGGAGCCATGGAAGTGATCACAACAGGGACCGTGAAAACGGCGCCTGTCGAAGCCCTGACGACGTTGGGGTTGAAAGGGTCGACCTTGCCATCGACGACGATCAGGGCAGCAACCCCGGCGGCGTCGGCCACCCTGAGCATGGCGCCGAGATTCCCCGGCTTTTCCAATCCCTCAGCAATCAACAGGAGAGAACCCGGCTCTTTCTGAACTCGATCAAGACCGGTCGGCAGATAGGAAAACAATGAGATCGATCCTTCCGGCGACGATCGGTATGAGGCCCGTTGCAGGGCATCTACACTCATCGAAACCGGGGTCACATTGCTGGTAGGAGGGTGCGCCATGAGATCAGGGCACCAGTAGACCTCGACCGGACGATGGCCCGTGGACGCGGCACGCTCCACGATCCGCTTTTCCTCCACAGGGAACAATCGTTCCCGATCGCGATGCTTCCGATCCCGCAGCGTGACCAGGCGCTTGACCCGATCATTTGCAGGTGAGGAGATTTCGTACTCCATCGACCTCAGTCGGTTCCTGCCGGCAGTTGCCGTTCCATCACTTCGAGGGCGTCGGCGAAGTCAACTGCACGGACCAGGACTTTGACTCCGGAATAAGCCTCGAGTTGGGGGACGGCCCCCGAAGCAGAGTCCGCCTGGATCATCGCATCTATCCCGTTGGCCTCCAGTTTTGCCCGCACCAGGTTGGCCTCGATAGAGGAAGAGTACGTACCGAGCCGTTTCAGTTCCACAAGAGAAGCCTACCTGTCGCCCCGAGGCCGTCGCTCTGGGGGAACAGGCTGGGGAAACAGTTGATTGTTGTTGACTCGAACATATGTTCGGGTAGGGTTTCTCCAGCGTGTCCATCATTCCTATCCAGACCAGCTTCGATCAGCTCTCCACGCCTCTCTTCGACGTTACGTTTTGCATCCTCGACCTTGAGACCACCGGTGGTTCCCCGGCAAACTGCGAGATAACCGAAATCGGCGCGGTCAAGTATCGACACGGAGAGGAAATCGGGTCGTTCCAAACTCTCGTCGACCCGGGGACACCAATTCCACCGTCGATAACAATTCTCACCGGGATCACCCATGCGATGGTGGTCGACGCTCCTCCCATCGAAACCGCCCTTCCCGACTTTCTCGAGTTCATCGGCAATGCGGTGATCGTCGGCCACAACGTTCGGTTCGACATGTCGTTCCTCAACACCGCCGCCGGACGTCTCGGTTACCCCAAGTTCCGCAACGACACGGTGGATACCGCCGCCTTGGGCCGCCGTTTGGTCCGCAGCGAGGTTCGCAATCTCAAGCTCAGAACGCTGGCCGCTCATTTCCGGTCCCCGGTGACACCAAACCACCGCGCCCTTGCCGATGCCCGAGCCACCGCCCACGTGTTGCACGGGCTTCTCGAACGTGTCGGGTCGATGGGTGTGACCAATATCGACGATCTCCTTGCCCTCCCCCGGGCACAGGGGTCGAATTTCTACAAGAAGATCAAGCTGACTGAATCGCTGCCCCGATCGCCCGGTGTTTACTTCTTCCGCGATCGCCATGGCAACGTCATCTATGTCGGAAAGGCGACGAACCTACGCCAGCGGGTCCGGCAGTATTTCTATGGAGACACCCGCAAATCGATTGCCAACCTCATGCGCGAACTGGTGTCGATCGAATATCAAGTCTGCCCAACGGTGATCGAGGCCGAAATCACGGAATTGCGGTTGATCCATACCCACAGGCCGCGCCACAACCGACGAAGCCGACCGCCGAAGAGCTCGCATTTCGTGCGTGTCACCGCGGAAGAATTTCCGAGATTGTCCGTGGTGCGAACCGTGAAGGAAGGCGCCCTTGCCCACGTCGGTCCATTCCGATCGAAAGGCGCAGCCGATATGGTGATGACTGCTCTCTGGGACAGCCTTCCCCTTCGCCGCTGCAGCGGTCGGCCGGGGTCACGGACGGGGACCTGTGCCGCTTCCCAGCTCGGCGTGGCCATGTGTCCGTGCGACGGCGAGCTCGATCAGGTGACATACCACCGGATCATCAGGACATTGATGACGGGGCTGAACCACGACCCGTCGATCCTCCTCGACCCTCTGGAGATCAAGATGAACCGATTGAGCCATGAGCAGCGCTTCGAAGAAGCCGCCTGGTTACGCGATCGTCACACTTCTCTCGGCCGCGCCCTCCAACGCCGACAGAGATGGATAGCGGTCCAGGAGGCCGGTGTGATCGTGGCCGAGAACGGCCGAGGCGAGTCTGTCATGATCGACCATGGTGTGCTCACATCCTCATGGAACGGACCGATGCCCGCCCAACTCCAGGCCATCGGATCTCCACGACATCAAATCGAGGAGGTGGCAGCTTCCGTCGACCTCGCCGAAGAAGTCGACCTCATCTGGAAGTGGCTCGACAGGGGCGACGTCCGATTGCTCGACCTGACCGGATCGCTGGCGCTTCCCCACCAAACCGTCCGCCTGCTTCGGACGGGCACCACCGGTTGACAACACGACCCATCGGCATGCCAGACTGCGCCCCTCACATGGAAAACATCAACAAGGTCGTCCTCGCCTATTCGGGGGGTCTCGACACCTCGGTGATACTCCGCTGGCTGGAAGAGACATATTGCTGTGAGGTTGTCGTCTTCACTGCGGATCTGGGCCAACCCGGCGAGGTGGAAAGAGCGAGGAACAAGGCCATCGCGATGGGCATCCCCGAGGAGAGAATCCACGTCGAGGATCTGCGCGAGGACTTCGCAGGCGACTACATATTTCCCATGTTCCGCTGCAATGCCCTCTACGAAGGCGAATACCTGCTGGGGACCTCCATTGCCCGCCCGTTGATTGCCCGCCGTCTCGTGGAACTCGCCGCCCAACACGGCGCCGATGCAATCAGTCACGGAGCCACCGGCAAGGGCAACGACCAGGTGAGATTCGAGTTGAGTGCCTATGCCCTCGATCCCGACATCGAGGTCATTGCACCATGGCGACTCTGGCAACTCACATCCCGGGAGAGCCTCCTCCGCTACGCCGAGGAACGCAGCATCCCCATCGACAGGTCTGCGGGTTCGCCCTCGCCGTTCTCGATGGATGCCAATCTGCTCCACATCTCATACGAGGGCGGCCCGCTGGAGGATCCCTGGGTTGAGCCACCTGCAGAGATGTGGCGCTGGACGAGCGATCCGGGTCAGGCACCAGACACCCCGGAGTATGTTGAGATCTCTTACCTCAACGGGGATGTGGTCGCCATCGATGGCGATCCTGTGACGCCTGCAGAGGCGATTGGCCGATTGAATGTGATGGGTGCGGCACACGGTATCGGGCGTATCGACATCGTCGAGAACAGGTATGTCGGCATCAAGAGCCGCGGTGCCTACGAGACCCCGGGGGGAACGATCATGATCAGATCGCACCGCGCCATTGAATCGATCACGCTCGACCGAGAGGTGGCACACCTCAAAGACAGCCTTATGCCGCGTTATGCGGAAATGATCTACAACGGATATTGGTTCAGTCCCGAACGCGAAATGCTCCAGGAAGCTATCGACAGAAGCCAGATCTCGGTCAATGGAATAGTGAGGCTGAAGCTCCTCAAGGGCAGTGTCAGCGTCGTCGGGCGGAAGTCGGACCAGTCCCTTTTCGATCAGGCCATCGCCAGTTTCGAAGACGACGGCGGCACCTACGACCAGGGTGATGCGGCCGGATTCATCAGGCTCAACGCCCTCAGGTTACGCAATCTCGCCCGAAAGAGGGCGTGATTGTGCCAACACTGTGGTCCGGGCGATTTGGCGGCGATGAGAGCAACGACCTCTTGCGGGCTCTCGGCGATAGCCTGGAATACGACCGGAGACTCTATGTCGAGGACATCGCCGGCTCCCGGGCACATGTCAGGATGCTTGCCGGGTCTGATTTGATCACCACCGAAGAGATGGCGGCGATTTTGCAAGCTCTGGACCGGGTTGAATCCGAGATCGAAGCCGGGACCTTCGAATTCGACTCCAACGACGAAGATATCCATACGTCCGTAGAACGGAGGGTCACCGAACTGACCCCTGCCGGGGCGAAGATCCACACCGGACGCAGCCGGAACGACCAGGTAGCCGTCGACATGCGATTGTTCACGAGGTCTGCGATCGACGGCATCACCGATCTCGTTCATCTTCTCCAAGGCGCCCTTCTCAGGGCGGCGGATCGCTCGGATTCGGCTGTTGTTCCGGCGTACACACATTTGCAGCGAGCACAACCGGTCACACTAGGGCACTACTTCCTCTCGCACGGATGGGCTCTGCAACGCGACGTGGAGCGACTCGCCGATGCCCGGCACCGGGCAAATGTCTCCCCGCTCGGCGCTGGAGCCATCGCAGGAACCTCCCTACCCATCGATGTGGAAGTGACAGCAGCAGAACTCGGGTTCGACAGGATCTTCGAGAACAGCATCGATGCGGTTGGTGATCGAGACTTTGTGGCAGAGTCTCTCTTCTGTTTGGCGCTGCTCGGTGTTCACCTCAGCCGGATTGGTGAGGACATCGTCTTGTGGAGTTCGTCGGAGTTCGGGTATCTGACCCTCGACGACCGATTCTCCACCGGTTCATCGATGATGCCGCAAAAGAAGAATCCCGACGTCGCTGAACTGGTCCGTGGCAAAACCGGTCGTCTCATCGGCAATCTGACCGGGTTGTTGGTTGCGCTGAAGGGCCTGCCTTCGGGATACAACAAAGATCTCCAGGAGGACAAAGAAGCACTGTTCGACTCGGTGGACACCATTTCCCGGATCATTCCGGCACTCGCGGGAACGATCGACACCGCCACACTCAATGTCGACAGGATGCGGGACGCCGCGCTTGACCCTTTGCTGAGTGCGACCGACCTGGCGGAGTGGCTTGTGAAGAAGGGTGTGCCGTTCCGGGATGCTCACGGCATCGTCGGGGCATTGGTCCAGCAGTCCGTCTCCGGCGACGGAGATTTTGTCGACCTGGTTCGCTCGTCACCGGATTTGGGCGCAGACGCGGCCAACATCATCGGGTCGATGCTGCGTGACAGTCACGGCTCGGGCTCACCCGTCAACCTCGATACGCAAATCGAGCGATTCCGGCGCACGATCGGCGAGCGGTGACCGCAGCAGTCGATATCGAGTCTGTCAATCTGAACCTTGGCGGGAAACTGGTGCTTTCCGACCTCTCGTTGGCCCTGGGACCGGGGGAATCGCTGGCCGTGGTCGGTCCCAACGGGAGCGGCAAGACTTCGATGCTCCGACTGCTGGCCACCCTGGTCAAGCCGTCATCCGGGACAGGGACCATTCTTGACCGCCAGATCCTGAGCCCGACCATCAGAGAGATTCGAGGTCGAATCGGGTTGATCTCGCACACTCCTGCCCTGATCGGGGAGCTCACGATCGCAGAGAATCTGGAACACTTTGCCCGGCTGGCCGGTCAGAACTCCGACGACTGCACCCGCGCCCTGCATGTCGTAGGACTGGAACAGGTTGCCGACCGTCGGGTCAACGAGTCGAGCTTTGGCATGCAACGACGAACTGAGATCGCATGGTTGCTCGTGGCCAAGCCAGACCTGCTTCTGCTCGACGAGGCAAAAAGCGGCCTCGATGTCGACGCACGAGAACTGGTCGACGTCATGATCGACCTGACTCTGGGTCGGTCCGGCACAGTCATTGCCGTCTCCCACGAACTTTCCCAACTCGGCAGCGCGCTCCATCGCCAAATGCATCTGATCTCTGGACGTTTGGAGCCTTTGTCGTGAGTTTCACGAGCCAGATACGCGAAGTTGCCCGCGTCGACCTGGTCGTGGAGCGGCGGACGGGCGAAACCTTCAGAATCGTTCTCCCATTCGCGATTGTGACGCTGATCATCTTCTCGCTCTCGCTCGGAGGGGATGTAGCGATCCTCCGCACCGTTGGGCCTGCCGTCTTCTGGGCGGTCAGCGTCCTCTTCGGGATGCAACTGGCCCTTCGGGCTTCCGCCCTGGACAGTCCGACACGTCGCGATCTCATGCTCCTCCTCGACCTCGATCCTGCAGCCCGGTTTCTGGGGAGGACACTGGCGTCCGCCACCATCGTCCTCGTATTCATGACGGTCCTATTTGCGACGATGGTCGTCTTATTCGACCCATCCCTTCCAGGCGGGTGGTTCTGGCCCGTCGCGGCCGCCATTTCCCTGGCTGCAATTGGGCTGGCAGCCCTTTCAACCCTCGCCGGCGGGGTGGCAGCCGGGACCAGAAACAGGTCATCGCTGGCATCTCTGATCGTGGCACCACTGGCGATCCCGGTAGTGGTCGGGGGTTCGCAGGTCCTGGAAGCTATGGAGCGGAATAGCGGTATCCTGCTCTGGATACTGCTTCTGATCACGTCCGACCTGGCCCTTCTGGTCGCCGGAGTAGGACTGTCACGCCCGCTGGAGGAAGCATCGCGATGAGACGAGTACAGATCATGTTCCTGGTAGCGACTACCGCGGTCGCATACGGTGCCTATCTTGCTTTCACCGCGCCCCTCGATGCTCTTCAGGGGGAATTCACCCGGATGATCTACATCCATGTGCCCACACTTTGGTTGGCCTTCCTCGCCTTCGGTATCACAGCTCTGGGTTCGATTGCGTATCTCATCACCAAAAAGCCGCGGTGGGACCGCCTTGCTGCTTCTTCCGCCGAGATCGGCGTCCTGTTCTCGGTGGTTGGCGTGTTTACCGGAATGGTGTGGGGCCAGGCAGTCTGGGGCCAGGCTTGGGATTGGGGAGACGCCCGACTCGCCACAACCGCGGTCATGATCTTTGTCTATCTCGGCTATTTGGCGCTTCGACATTCCATCGCCGATCCTGAAGTTCGGGCAAAACGGGCTGCAATCCTGGGCACGATCGCAGTCATCCAGGTGCCTCTTGTCTATTTCTCGGTCAATCTGGTGAGAACCCTCCACCAGACCCAGTCGATCCGACCGGACGGGTCAACAATGCCAACCGAGATCCTGGTGGCGTTGCTGGTCAACGTCGGAGCATTCACACTCTTGTATGTCGTATTGATGATGGCCCGCATGCATGTGGCCGTCCTGGAAGAGACCCGCATGAGCGCCACCGTTGTGGCGGGCGATGCCGTGGCCCCACCGCGACTCTCGGACGTCAAAGATGTCTGATGCGATGATCGTCGCCGGGACCTACGCCGTGGTGTACGGGGCGACCTTCGGTTACGCGATCTATCTGCATTGGAGACGGAAGCGGGCGGAGCAGTAAATCATGGAGCACCGGAGCCTGGTCCTCTTTGGCATAGGGGGGATCATCGCCCTCATCGTCGCCATGTCTGTGGTCAGCCTCGATAGCAACCTCACCTATTACCTCTATCCGACCGAGGCCGTCGATCAGAAGGCCGATTTCCCTGATGGCGAGGTGTTCCGGCTGGCAGGGAGTGTGGTCGGAGGGAGTGTTGCCGAGGACGGACCCGACCTCTTGTTCCAGGTCACCGATGGAGGCGCAACGATCGATGTGAAACTCGTCGACATCCCACCACCGCTCTTTGACGAAAACGTCCCGGTGCTGTTGGACGGGGCATGGTCGGGGGACGTCTATGTCGCCACGACAGCCCTCATCCAGCACGACGAAAACTACGAAATCCCTGACGAGGGAACGGCCGCGGAAAGCTGATGCTGGGATTCTTGGGCACTGCGGGCATCGTCGCGGGCCTCGTCGGGTATCTGCTACTGGTAGTTCGCTCTGTCGGGGTTGCCAGAACCGGAAACAGAAAAGGGAGTCTGGCGGCGCCCGTCCAGATCATCCTGGCCGGTTCGGTCATCGCCATGGTTGCACTCGTCCTGGCTCTAGTGGTCGACGACTTCTCGATTTCTTATGTCGCCAATCATCACGCCTCCACGACGCCGTTTCCCTTCAACGTCGCTAGCGCATGGGGGGCGCTCGAAGGCTCGATCGTCCTCTGGGGCCTGGTGCTTTCGATCTTCACCTGGGTGGCTCATCGCAGGTATCAGCAGTCCCCCGACGCCCTCGGGGCGGGCGCCCTGGCTGTCATGGCAGTCGTTGGCATCTTCTTCTTCGGATTGATGATCACCGTTTCCAACCCCTTCGAGGTATGCGTTCTGGCGGGCGAGCGGTCCTGTCTCAGTTCGAGTCCGTGGCCGTTTGCCACAGCGCAGCCACCCCTCGAAGGCGCCGGCCCCAACCCGCTCCTCCAGAATCATTACTTGATGGCGATACACCCCCCCATCCTCTACGCGGGATACGTCGGACTCACCGTTCCTTTCGCTTATGCCATCAGTGCTCTTGCCCTCAAAGTCCCGGGGCCGGAATGGCTGTCACGATCGCATCGATCCACTCTCGTCGCCTGGAGTTTCCTTACCGCCGGCATCCTGCTGGGTGGCTGGTGGGCATACGAGGTTCTTTCGTGGGGAGGATATTGGGCATGGGACCCCGTCGAGAACGCTTCCCTCATGCCGTGGCTGGTCGCAACCGCCTTTCTCCACTCGGCAATCGTCCAGCAACGGCGAAACATGTTGCAGGCGTGGAACTTCGTCCTGGTGATCTCGATGTTCTCCCTCACTATCCTTGGGACATTCCTGACCCGATCGGGGACGATCAATTCGGTCCACTCGTTCACTCAATCTGCAATCGGGCCTGCCCTCCTCGGGTTCCTCGCCTTGGTACTCGTAGGCTCGTTCTCCCTCTTCGCGACCCGCTCTCATCTGGTGAGCTCGGCCCCGCGGATGAGATCGCTAGTCAGTCGGGAGGGGGCGTTTCTCGCCAACAACTTGATACTCACTCTTTATGCATTCGTCGTTCTGGTCGGAACCACTTATCCGTTGATCCTCGAAGCCTTCACTGGCACCCAGGTAGGGGTCGGAGGTCCGTTCTACAACCGACTCGCCCTTCCTCTGACATTCACGTTGCTGCTGGTAATGGGGATAGGCCCGATAACACCGTGGGGGTCGGCTGAACCTGCCCTGCTATGGCGGCGGCTGCGGCTTCCCCTCATGGCGGCCCTCATTTCCGGCGTGGCCGTAGCACTGGTCATCACGCGGAATGGATGGGTGGTCCTGGCATGCGTGATGGGAACGTATGTCGTCAGCACGCTATTTGGCCTCCTCGTCGAGCAGGCACGGGCCCGGGAGGACAAGACCGATGAGTCGTTGCGTCAGGCCGTTTCCCATGTTGTCAAGGGCGACAAAGCTTTCTGGGCGGGTCAGCTCAGCCATGTCGGCGTGGTCCTGGTAGCCATCGGCATCGCCTTCGCGTCAAATCTGGCACTCCACCTCATCGTGGTCTTGGAACCCGGAGATACCGTGGATTTCGCCGGGTTCGAACTGGTCTATGAAAGCCCGTTCCAGATCGAGGAGCCGCAGCGCACCGTTCGGGGTGCCAGGATCACGGTATTGCGCGACGGTGAGTTCGTGGCGACCATGGAGCCGACAGCCAACTTCTATGTCAACGATGGCGCTGGAATCGTAACTCCCGATGTCCTCACCCGGCCACGGGGCGACCTCTATCTGAGTCTCCGCAACTTCGATTCGGCTTCGATCACCCTCGCTTTGGACACATCACCACTCATCTGGCTCTTGTGGGTGGGTGGGTTGACTGCCGCGGCCGGTGGTTTCCTGGCCCTGGCGTCGAGACGCACGGAACGGAAGTCAACCGATCAACGTCTAACCGCCGATGTCTGAAAAGTCGAAGAATCTGGCCATCGGGGTCGTCGTGGCCACCCTCGCCATTCTCCTTGCATCGCTGGTGATTTCTCAACCTGGCAGTGGCGATCGGGCCGAGGTGATCGGCGCGAGCATCAAGTGCCCGGTTTGCCAGGGCGAATCGATCGCAGACTCTCCGGCAAACATGGCAGTTGACATGATGGCCCTCGTCGAACAGCGGGTCAGCGAGGGTGCAACCAACCAGGAAATCATCGACGAGCTGCTGGGCTCGTTTACCGGTGCGGTCTTACTCGATCCGCCGGCGTCCGGAGCGACGCTACTCCTGTGGATCGTCCCTCTCTTCGCCCTGATCCTGGGCATGGGCGTCATCGTGTGGTGGAAGACCCACCCACCCGATGAACCGGGAGACGAAGTCGCCGCTACAGCGCCCGTCACGAGACGGAGACTGTTCGGTGGATTGATTGTGATCGGTGGCATGGCGCTCATCATCGGGGCGGCGACATTGCTGATCAAGGACGGATCTGGGGCCGCTTCAGGTGCCGCCGCGACCGGTGCCGAAAGTCTCACAGGGAACCTGGACGATGTGAGCAACGAGACGATGGAGGCAGTCATCGCGGCAAATCTCGACAACGCCGAGATTGACGGGATGAGACTGGCCCTCGCCGAGCGCTACTTCGAGCTAGGCGACTACCGATCTTCGTTTCCGCATTTCCTGGCAGTGGCTCAAAGCCCGATCGCCACCGATGACCAGGCGACCATTGCCCTGGTCCGGTTGGGTTGGATGGCCTACGACGGGAATGGCGAGGTAGACACGGCCACCGAACTCCTCGACCAGGCGTTGGAGATTTCACCCGACTCACCGGTGGCCCTCTATTTCAAGGGCCAGTTGCTCTGGTGTGGCGCCGGCGACACGGCCTCGGCTTCAACCATCTTCGAGGAGATCCTGACCCAACCCGATCTCCCTGACGAAACACGCATCCGGGTCGAAGCCGATCTGGATCTCGCAGGAATCGGGGCGGCTTGCACATGAGCGGGCGCGCTCTCAAGATCGGCGCCTTGACTGTTGCCGCAGTTGCGATCGTGTTCTCGGTGGTCCTCGCCAGCAGGTTCGGGCGTGACCCGGGTCTCGTTGAGTCACCGCTCCTCGGCCAGCCCGCACCCACATTCGAGTTGGAGATGCTCGACGGTTCGGGTACGTACGACCTGGCAGACCTGAAGGGCTCTATCGTTGTAATCAACTTCTTCGCATCCTGGTGCCTCGAGTGCCGTTCAGAGCATGCCGACCTCGTGGCGACTTCGGATGCTTTTGCCGATAAGAACGTGCAGTTCGTTCAGATCGGATACCAGGAGAATCCGGCATCAACTCTTGCCTATCTCGACGAAGCGGGCACCTCCCCATCGACGATCTATCTCCAGGATGAGAAGAGTCGGGCTGCTATCGGATACGGCGTGTTCGGAATCCCGGAGACCTTCTTCATAGACGAGTCAGGGATCGTCGTTGGAAAAATCATCGGTGAGGCGGACGCGCTGATACTCGGTGCGACACTCGACTCGATCATCGCCGGCGAGACACCCGGCCAACAAAAGACCGGTGACACCCAGCAGAGGCCAGACGGCTAGGAATCTTCCTCTGGTGCAGTATCGGTAGCCGGCACGGAGCCGATGATCTCCAGGGTCACCTCATCGAAGAGAACGTTGTCGATCGAGGCGGAGCCGGTCCCAAGCAGAAAGACGTCGAAGAAGCCCAACAGATACTGGTTGACTATCGGGATGATCCGGCCCGCAGGGATGGGGCCCCGCAACCCGAGATCGTCTGCGATGGGTGAAAACAACGGCGTCATCACAAAATCGTTGTGCGCCGTGCCCTCGACACCCACCCAATAGGCGACATTCTCGCTTCGTTCGGCTATTCCCCGGAGGATGGCGTCGTTCGACTTCTCCTGCCATTCGACCGAGCGAATATACATCGCAGGGCGTAGCGCAGAGGTGGCCAGAACTCGATCGTCGAATGGTTCCACCCAGGGGTCCAACCCCAAAACGGCGTCACATCGCTCGTCGAGCAAACAGACCTTGACGGCTGCGCCACCTCCCGTCGAGTGGCCGTAAAGGCCGATCCGGGTCAGGTCCATGCTCTCGACATAGTCCCCGAACACACCACCGACTCCTGCATCGAGGGAGTTGAGGATGCTTGTTATGTCGTCGGCATAGACATCGACCAAAGATCGCGTCGCCTCTTCATAGTCTTCCGTGGAGACCGATTCCTCGTCGGGAAGTGCGGCCGGGTCGGAGTAGATCACTTCTCCGTCAGAGAATCGGGTCACCACCGAGCCATATGTGTGATCGGGAGCGATCACGATGTATCCGTTGGACACCAGGGTTTCGATTTGATTCAGGGCGATCGACCGATAGCCCTGCCACCCGTGGCTGTAAACAATCACCGGATATGATCCCGCGGCGATCGGTGCCGGCGAGAAGGTGTGCGACTTCGAGTATTGCAAGTGGGAGAGAAACCAACCGGGGAATCCGATGCTTCGGGACAACGCCGGGCCTACCACCTCCCAGTCGGGATGAATACCTGCGGGCTCGGAAGTGGAGTCTGCTGTCGCCGGATACCAGACCTGGACGACCAGCTCTCTGGGGCCTCCCGGGTTTGCCCCGTAGATCTCCTCGCGACTCGAATCGACCAGTTCGATGACGGCGGTGCCGATTGACGACGGGCCGGAAGGCACCGGTAACTCCGGTACCGGCAACAAGAATGGCAGCGCCACCGCCAGGGCCACCCCGGCCGTCCCGATAATTCCCCGAAACACCCGATTCGGCCAGGTCAGAGTGCGTTCAAGAAAGACGATGTCACCTATCGCCAGTCCGAGCGAGAGGATATAGAGGGGGATCATCTGGTATCGATATCCCTCTACCTGGAGTTGGGCAATAACCGCAACGAAGAGCAGTCCGGATGCGATGCCGCGCCGGGACCGAACGCCAAAGAGAGCGGGCCAGCCGACCGCGAAAAGGGCTGCATAAACAATGAAAAGCTCGAATGGTCTCAACCGAACGAATGCCTTTTTCTTGTTGGAATCAGCATTGCGGCGCCGCTACCGGAATACACCGGAATCGGTGAACTTCTAACCCAGCCCAGCCCAGGCATCGGGTACCGGTGTGCCCTGATGGAACGACATCAGCCACCGCCCATCCGTGGCCCGCACCCAGATCGAACTTCGAAAAACCTCCCGACCCGAAGTACTGACTGTTCGATAAGTGCACAACATCACTGTCGGAAATATCTCCCTGGTTTCCCAATCCTTCACAACAACGGAATTGGGCCGGCCGCGTGACATCTCCCTGACGATCTGAATGAGGTCGTAGCGGCGTCCTCGTGTGCCCACTTCGAGAAAGTCATCGGTCAGCAACTCCATCACCCGTGAGGTGTCACGACGAAAGGCTGGGTCCAGAAGTTGGAGTTCCAGGTTCTTCAACAACTCGTCTGTCGACAGATGGGTAGCCATAGAACCGGCATATTAGAATGGTGGCTAGCTTGAAAGCGCAATCAGGCTGTCGAGGGCCGAACGGATCTCCGCTTCATCCCGCAGACCCGGCCACGAGTCAACGACTGTGCCGTCTCCGGCAATCAGGATCGTCACTGGCTGGTAGGGGACGCCGTAGAGGCCAAAGATGTGTTCGTCCTCGTCGAGACCCCACATGACCAGGCCCGCCGGCAAGAGTTCGTTGGCCCGTGCCTCTGTGGCAGCAAACGTCGACTTCCAGGCCGGGGCGACAAAGTCGACCTGGTCCGAATACTCAGTGGATAGCTTGTCGATAACGGGCAACTCCCGTCGACAGGTCGGTCACCACTCGGCCCAGAACACCATATAGACCGGCTTCTCCCCTTCCGAGAGGGTGTAGGTTCCCCCATCGCCGAGCTCGAGGGTGAAATCCAGTGCGACCTGTCTGCCCGACGTCGTGGTGGTTTCCCCGGGCGTCGGCAAAGACGTGGCGCTCGAACCGTCACTGGTGCTCGACGAACTGGCGACAGTAGTGGTGGGGCCCGTTGTGTCCGGGCCGGCGGTATCCCCTGTGCTCGAACAAGCCGCGGCGACGAGCACGAAAACGACAAGCAAAACTCTCTTCATGAATACCCGAGGCTAGAGCTTCCTGTGTTTATTGCGGATAAAGCCAACCACCAGCGACTCGCACTGGATCGGTCTCGAACCGGTACACTCACTCGCCCGTGTCAGAACCGAACCTCTACTTCGCCTACACCGCCCTCCTTGCCCCGGAACTGATCTGCTCGGTGGCTCCAGGCGCTCGTTTCATGTTCTCGGCCCACTTTCCCGGAACACGACTCTGCTTTGTCGCGAACGGGGTTGGGGCGGTGCCTTCATTGGAGGAGGACGCCGAACATACGGTCTGGGGCGGCGTGTTTGCTCTGTCCGATGCCGACATGGACGCAATTACTTCCACCGAAAAAAAGGAAGGCCGCGAGCCGGGTTGGTCGATGAGGGCCATCGATCGGGAAGGCAACAAGCACGACTGCGTAACTTTCGTCGCATCTAACCCGACGCCGAATGGCGCGACTCGAGAATCAAGACCCAACGCCGCCTACGTCGATCAAATCATACGAGGGGCCCGCCATTGGAATCTCCCCGCCGGATGGGTGGTCGGCCTCGAAGACCTACTCGACGAGGATCACATCCTCGGTTGACATTTCGCTACGGGATTGATTACGCCTCGGCACGGACCGGGAACAACCGGTACAACCCCCAAGCGACTACGGCGCCAACCATCGGGAAGACGAGGTAGACCCAAACGGTGCTCAGGTCGCCCGCGATCAGGGCAGGCCCGAACGACCGCGCCGGGTTCACGGAGCCACCCGAGAAGGGGATCGCGGCAATGTGGATGGCAACCAACGTCAGTGCGATTGCGGCGGGAGCATGATTTGCCCCTCTCTTGGTGACGGCAAGGATCAGCCATACGAACACAGCGGTGAATATCGACTCGAGCAGGATCGCCGTCGACTGGTCGGTAAATGTCGTCATGGTGTTAGCCACGGCCTCGGTACTGGATGCGCCTGCAACCACCACGGACGCCAGGATCGCTCCGGAGAACTGGCCAACCCAGTATCCGATCGAATCGCTGATGGAAATGCGGCCATCGAGCAACATTCCCAACGTCACCGCGGGATTGAAGTGAGCACCCGAGACATGACCGACAGCCCAGATCCCGGCGAGGAGCGCCAGACCAAAGCCAAATCCGATGATGATCAGCTTCGCTGGGTCGGCGCCGCCATCCAATGACAACACAGCAAGAATTGCCATTGAACCGCCAAAAACGAGGACAAATGTCCCCAATAATTCAGCAAGGTACTTGTTAATGACCATTTGTTCTCCTCCTTGAGCTACGGCTTCGACCGGAAAGCGACGACAAAAGTTTCGATCACCTTCAGGATATTGCGGGCGGGTGTCGAAACACCGGATTTCGGAGCGGCGGCCACGTCCTTCGTCGCCAGGCCATCCACACCCCGAACGACAAAGGATCGCGATAGCGCGATTCAGGGCCACAACCCGGACAGCGAGGAGCTGGTCGTGTGCGATTACATAGTACGCGTAAGCGCACCACTCAGTATTGCCGGTTCTGTGCGATAACCATCCAGACCACGAACCGCCCCATATCGGCACGACTGTGCGCTCTATGGTCTAGGTTGGCGTTTGACGACTCGGCGCTGGTCATCGAGATTCCACTTACGGTTTGCCCTGTTCCTTCTCCTCACCGGACTCCGACCGAAAGCCACTCCCGGTGACGTCACTTCGACATGGCAAGCCACAAGGCGATGGGAGTTACGCCACCCTCGTCGATTGTCCATCAACGCTCTCATCGAGAAGAGGCGTTGAGCAGACCTGAAACGCGTGGAGTAAGCTTCCCGCCCTGGCATCGTCGAGGAGTAACCATGTCTCGTCAAAGGCTGGTATTAGCGACCGTTTCGCTCATAGGGACAGCAATCTTCGTTGTCCTTATCGCAGCCCTGCACTTTGTAAGTGACATCGACCCGATCCAGCGTCCAACGAGCGAGTATGCGGTCGGACCGACCGGGTACCTCATGACGTTGGCGTTTCTTGCCCTGAGCGTGAGCACCTGGGCGTTGGTCATCGGCCTTCGTCGAGACCTCTCCGAGCCAGCCCGATCTCGACTTGGGCTCGGTCTCTTGGGAGTTTTTGGGATTGGCCTTCTAGTGGCCGCAATTTTTCCCATCGACTTGGAAGGGGCTCCACAAACCCTCCACGGGACTATCCATTCCATTAATGGTCCACTGTCATTCTTGAGCCTGGTCGTCGGCGCCAACCTGGTGTCGCGCAAACTCAAACACGATGAGAGATGGCAACCGATCCATCGGTTCGCCTCGGTTCTCGCAATCATCATGATCCCTGAGTTTCTCGCTGGTGGTCTAGCGGCCGCCAGGGAAACCGGAGCCGGGATCGCACAGCGCCTCCTCGTCGTCACCTTCGCCGCCTGGTTTTTGCTAATGGCTATGCGGCTTCGAAAAACCGCAACGCAGACAGCAGCGCGGGGCTCCGCCAAGGGTCCGATCCGCATCTGATTGGGATCAGTTGATCTGTTGCATCGAGTGCGGTTTTCGACGAAGGCATAGTGTCAAGGGAGTGGCGACATCATCTGATATGAATCCGGACGCGTTGGTCGGCGCAGCGGAGCCAACCGTCAAAAGGCTTGAGATTGAAGGGGCTCGCATTTACACAGAGGTCCGCGGCTCGGGGGACCCCGTCCTGCTCATAGGAGCAGCCGACGAGGACGCCGAGATGTATCGGGGAATCGCAGAACGACTCGCTGTGTTCCATACCGTCCTTACCTACGACAGGCGAGGCACTGGACGAAGCGATCGTGCCAATTGGCCCTCAGATTCGGCGCGGCACGCTGACGATGCTGCCGTGTTGATCACGAGTCTCAATATGAGCGACGTCGTGGTTTTGGGTGCTAGCGCCGGGGGCATCGTTGCGCTGAGGCTTGCCCTCCTGCACCCGAAACCGCTCAAAGCGGTCCTTGCTTTCGAGCCTGGGATCTTCGGTGTCGCAGGAGGTGGTAAAGAGCTCCGGCGTCGCGTCGAAGGTGCCGTGAACGACCATCTCAAGTCGAAG
>DATDCF010000006.1:0-4602 GCA_036524475.1 Acidimicrobiia bacterium
AGAATCCGGGCTTGAACTACCGCTATCAGCTCCGGTGAGAGGCTGGACATCGCCGCTCCGAGTTCTCCGAAACCGATCCCGGTCAGCACCGACTCTTCCGCCGACTCCACGATTCCGGGGCGTTCGAGAACCGGTAGGCGCATACGGCGAGTCCGGTCGATCAACTTTCGGATAGCGATTCCCCAAAGCCAAGCGCCCACATCGCCTTCACCCCGATAGTCCCCGGCCCGAGTCCACACCGTCATGAACGTGTCCTGGACCGCCTCATCGACAAGCCCTGGATCCAACGACCGGTGCGACAGGCGTACAACGAGCCACGGAGCGTGACGCTCATGCAGCGTCCTGAGCGCCTCGATATGGCCCTCCGTGATCGCGATCAAGAGTTCTGCGTCTGTCACCAACCCATTGTCGTGTTCAGGAACGAATTCGGTTCACGGCGTTCGCTAAGCCCCAAGAACTCGCGACCGAATCGACCGAGGACTCCCATCGGTTCTCCCGTTCAACACCCCTATCCGCCTCTAATTGCCGGTGCTATCGCCAGAGATCGCATCGTAGGTTTCAGGATCTTTGAGCTCTCGAACGAGCTTCTTGACCCACGCCTTTTTATATCCGTACTGCCTACTCAGCGAGTCGTACAGGCAATATCGGTCGTTGGTTGCTGTTGGCTCTCCGGCATTAGTCGGGGGCCGCACGTTGAAGTATTTCCAACAGCGGGTGTGTGTGTCCATCGTGAATCGGAATGGGATACGGGACGCGACCTCTCTAACAACCTCGCTAGGGAGCATTAGATCGTCGGCAGCGACTGCGACTCGCTTCGGTTTCGTAACCACCGCCAACTGTTGGAGCGCCGCCTCTAGTTCTGGTGTTAGAGCGTCCGGCTTGACAAACCTCACGACTGCGTCGGCGGATCGTTCGTGGTTCGCTGCGACTGGCACGAAGAAGATCTGCAAGGCGTATTCAGAACTCCTGACGATCTCCTCAGGGAGGTCCCTGCGATGGCGCTCTAGAAAGTCGATGACATCAGCAGGTAGGCGGGCCTGGAGGTCTTTGATCGACTTCATATCAGTCGTGTCATGGAACTCCGAAAGTTGGAGAGGGACTGCGAGGCGGCTGCCGAGTCGAGCGTCCGGGCCGAACTGGTCTGCGAGCACCTTCTCAATGTTGAGCAAGAGCGCCTGCGCTTCCGATACGACGGCTGTGTCCACGGCCGGGAGGTAGCGATGAGAAATACGGTGTCTCAGCCCGAGGAAAAAGTCGATGTTGGCTCGCATTGCTGCCTTATCTGCACCATCAAGGGCTTGGCCGACCAGCCACGGTGTATCTCGCACCTTGGGCCGGCCGTCAATGAGGACCGGGGCCCCGGCGTCGTCGTACTCGAAGTAGTCGAACCCTCGACGGTGCAACATCGCCTGACATAGAGAGTTCCATGCAATGATCATCAGCACCGCGAACGTCTCGGTTCTGAATCCAGCGGTTGGGTCGTTGTAGACCCTTAAGGCAGCCAAGGCGGCTTGGCGGCACGCCGCCACAAGTTGGTAGTCCTCGCCTAGAGATTCCGGATCATCGGGGGAGACGCCATGGAGGCGCAGCTTCTCTTCAAGCTCGGCTATCCGTGCGGACTGGGCGGACGTGCGTTCAGTCTCTACATCCAGCCACTTTCGCACGTAGGTCGAGAAGGCCTTGCCGTGGCTGGTGGCATCGTCCCAGAACTCCACCTCAAGCCTCGACTTTGATTCACCCTTCTCCCAGCGGGCGAGCATTTCTGAGGCCAAAGCTCGATGAGCATCATCTGACAGATTGGCGGCCGGCACGGTCGTCCAAGTCTCGCAACCGCGTCTCGACGCTGCCGGTCAATACACGCGAACACGGGACGTCACCATCCGCGAGCAGCTGACTCCTGCATCCTTACCGCTCCGACGACGCACGTTGCCCAGGGCACCGCCGAGCAGGAAGTGCCGTTCTGCTCGGGTTCGCGAGAAGGGCGTTATCGCTCGGGATCAGAGTGATATGCGCTCTTCTGATGGTCCACGGAGCGCCATTCGGAACCGACTGAACCTGGCCGAGTCCTTACTCTGTGATGATCACACACCCACGTACATCCGTCGGGTCCTGGCTCACTGTGGCACTCCTGGTTGCGGGCTGTTCAGCTGCTGTACCCGAGGCCGTCGAGTCCCGTCCAGAGCTTCCAGGATGTGCGCCGAACGGGGACGTATTCGTTCCTATTCGCCAGGGGCCTGAGGAATTCGAATCTCAATCAGGCGACGCCATCGAGTGCTTCCTTTCTAGTGCTGAGAGCGGTGAGCCCGCGGAATTGGAGTTCATCTTGCTGGGCACCGAAGGCGAGGAATATCGGTCCATTCTGCAGACCTTGGAAGATGGGACCGTCAATTACTTCCGAGAGAATGATTGGGGTTGGGAGTTGTACCTGGGATGTTCGGAGTTCTCGATGCCCGATCCTGGCATTCCTGAGGTGTCTAGCTGCGAGTCGACCGAGGTCAACAGTCCGGGCTGACGGCCGAGTATTCCCGCAGTCGGCACAGCGAGCTCATACGTGCCGATCTGGCGCGCCTCTCGAAATGCTCGTTATCCGCCCAGAACGGTTGATATCGGACGGACGTGCGCGAGGTTGGGGATGCTCGAGCAGCATGCTGTTGTCTGGGCGTCGAGATTTGCTGCTGCTTGATTTCTCTGCTGGTTTGGTCGACTCAACTCTGGGCTATGGATAAACCTTGTGTGCGTCTGATGCGAGTTGTTATCAGGTGACTCGTCGAGGAAACGTGTCCGAGGAGACTTCGCTACTGGAAACACATGAGAACGTCCATGAGGACTTGTCCTTCATCGCCTTCTATGAGATGGAGTTTCCTCGAATGGTGAAGATCGCCTATGCCTTGTCGGGGAGTCGGCTGGCAGCGGAGGATCTCGCTCAAGAGGCGATGTTGGCTACTCATCGGCGTTGGCAGATGGTCAGGGCTCTCGACCGACCAGAGGCTTGGACGCGCAGGGTTCTCGTGAACAAGGCGACCTCGCAATACCGGCGCCGGCGTGCGGAGTTACGAGCCATCGCACGTCTCGGACTCCTGCGCGGGTCGCCACCGGCACCCATGGCCGTGGAGTTTACCCATGTTTGGGACAAGGTCCGGAGTCTCCCTCAACGCCAGGCCCAAGCGGTCGTCCTCTTCTATGTTGATGACCTGCCGGTGGTACGCATCGCCGAAGTCATGGAGTGTTCAGTGAACACCGTGAAAGTGCATCTCTACAACGCCCGTCGGACACTCGCCCAGGAACTAGAACTCGACGAGTACCAATCGTGAATGTCGACGAGATTCTCGGTCGCGCAGCTGACGCTATCGATGACGCGATCCGTGATGCGCGATTCTCGTCTCGTCCACCGAAGCTAGCGAGGGGAGGCCGCGTAGAGGATGTCTCTGGACGTCGCTCCACGATGGTGAGTCGTCGTCGAATGATCGCATTGACGGCGCTTCTTTTCGTAGTTGCAGGAGGGATCGGCGCTTACGCGCTCGGGGGGTATCTGGGCGAGGGAATCCCCGGCGAACGATGGATACCGGCCGAAGAAGCTTCAACACGGGTCGCCGAACTCGGGGCTGACATTCCTCTTCCGGCTGGACGCGACTTCACATGGCGGGCCGACAACCTCCGAAACCTGCCAGGCGTTGTCCAGGAAGCAGGAGTCATCGAGACTCTGGCCCACGACGCCGCATGCATGTGGGCCCACGAATGGGTACAAGCACAAACAGACCGCGACCTAGGTCGTGCCAGCCGAGCCTACGAGACGATCCTGGCAGCTCGAGACTGGCCCTACTGGACAGTCATCAACGCCGAGTTCTACGACGATGAACTCCTCGAACTGGCCAACAACATGGAAGACGGTTCCACCGAGCGAGTGAAGAGCGACCTGCAGCTCCACTGTGCCGATTACACCCATAGCCAATAGGAACGTTCGAACACAGACTCGCTCCCTCCCGAAATCGTCTTCCAGATGCCTGGTGTCACTTCCCCCTCATCCACGGGCTAACCGAATGCCAGGAGCTGATAGCTCAATCAGAGTTCTGGAAACAGGGAGCATCTAATGCCCCGACGGGGGACAGTCGAGTGCGACAGAATGCATTCGCTCAGACAGTCCATGACCGAGCCGCGGCACTTGATTGTCTCAGTCTGAAGACAAGTCCAACTTCCTAATCCAGACATCCTTCTGCCCACGCATAACGCGCGTCTCCGAGGCCCGCAGTCGGCCAAGTCGTCCACGTATAACCGGCAATCCCGGACACATCCCGTTGACGCCCAGGGGGCGGATGCACATTTGCCGGCTTTAACCGAGGCAGGTTTGCGATCTGCGTTGAGATACCCTGTCGGCACCCTTTCGAGAACCCTTTCGAGGGACCTCAAAGGCGATCGGGAGCCCGATGGACATCCCACATCCGTACCACAGGAGGACCAGTAATGACCGGGAACAACCCAATCTGACCGGAGGCAGAATCGACTGCTACGGTTGGGTTTCGGCCGGTTTTCCCTGGTCAGCGGATACTCCAGAAATGGGTGACCTCATAACCCGAAGGTCGCGGGTTCAAATCCCGCCCCCGCTAC
>DATDCF010000007.1:0-4902 GCA_036524475.1 Acidimicrobiia bacterium
GACGAATCGGATGTTGGCCTCGATTCCGTCGGCTTGGAGGGCGGCGACGATCGGTTGCACCACCTTTTGCCCGCGCTCTTCGAGGTATCGCCCGGCCTTCTCCTCGGGAGTCGCCGAGTCGTCCGACGAGTCGTCGAGGAAGGACCGCCGTACGTCGTCGTCGAGGGAATCGAGGAAGGTGCGGGGAATCCGGATAACAGTCATCACGGTGACGTCGCTGGAGCCGTCATGAAGTCTGGTGACGAGTTCAGAGACAGGAACCGCAGGAAGCACGCCGGTGGTGGCGATCAAGATTCGCACATCGGGAGATTAGGGTCTTGACGATGCCTGTGGGAGCCGAATGACCCTCGACAATGAACTCATCAACAAGGTGACGTGGTTGATCCCCAACGCCCTCGTCCTGGTGGGCTCTGCTTCCGGCGGCGAATGGAACGCCATGACGACTTCGTGGATGACCCAGCTATCGATGGAACCGGTGCTCATCGGTGTCGGTGTCGACAACAAAGCGGTGACCCATCGTCTCATCAGCGAAGGTGGATCATTCACGGTCAATCTCTGGTCGGCGGAAGATACCCGGCCCTTCGTCAAATTCTCCAAGCCGGCCCAGCGAGAAGGCGACAGGCTCAACGGACGTGAAGTCTTCACAGCCACAAGCGGCGCGCCGGTTTTCAAGGAAGCAATTGCATGGATGGATTGCTCCGTCCGCCAGTCCGTGGATCTCGGGACCCACACTCTATTTATCGGTGAGATCGTCGACGCAGGTGTCAATGACGGGGAGCAACGGGCCGCCGCCATGTCGGATACCAGAATGAAATACGGTGGCGTCAAGCGCGGCGGCCACTGACGGGCTGATTTACCATCGCGCCATCGAACTAGGAGATCATGGAAGTTTCAGTTGAAGGCAAGGTCGTCATCGTCACTGGTGCGAGTCGGGGCATTGGTCAGGCGAGTGCTCTCGAGTTCAGCCGCAGCGGTGTCAAGGGTGTGACCATTACCTCCCGAAAGCAGGAGAATCTCGATATCGCCCGACAGGAGTTGATCGACAACGGGGTGCCCGCTGATTCGCTCCTTGCGATTGCCGCTCGGGCCGATTCGGAGGAGGATGCCCACATGGCCGTTGCCCGGACCGTGGAGACTTTCGGGAGCGCCGACATCCTGGTCAACAACGCAGGGACCAATCCATCCGCAGGATCTCTGATGGACGTTGATCTCGGTGCAGTGCAGAAGACCTGGGACGTCAATCTCCTCGGCCCTCTCCTCTGGTCGAGGGCCGTCCATAAGGGATGGATGGGCGAGCACGGTGGTGCGATCGTCAACGTTGCATCGGTCGCCGGACTGCGTCCCGGGCCGATCACCGGCGCCTACAACATCTCGAAGGCCGGGTTGGTGCACATGACCCGACAGCTCGCTTTTGAACTGGCACCGGGGATACGCGTGAACGCTGTAGCGCCCGCGGTGGTGCGCACCCGACTCGCCGGAATGCTGATCCAGGATGAAGAGGCGACCGCACGAATGCATCCTCTCGGGCGAATCGGCGAGCCCGATGATGTCGCCCGGTTGATAGTCTTTCTCGGTTCTGATGCAAGTTCCTGGATGACGGGGGCCATTGTTCCTGTTGACGGTGGGGTAATCGGAGCCAGTTCGTCGGGGATTTCGTGAGAGAACGCCTGTAATGAAACGAGCAAACACCGGATTCTTGTTGGTGGCCTTGGGCGCTGCCCTCTGGGGCACCGACGGGCTGTTCCGACGCACCCTTGCCTTTGAAATGCCGGCGACAAAAGTCGTCTTTTGGGAGCACCTGATCCTGGTTGCCGTCACCCTTCCGTTTTTGATTCGCTTTCTCCGCAACCGGCCCCCGCTGACGTCGAAGGACGTTGCGGCCCTGGTTTTCGTGGGCGCCGGAGCGTCGGCCGTGGCAACGATCCTCTTTACTCAGGCATTCACGTACGGAGACCCGACCACTCCGCTGTTGATGCAAAAGACGCAGCCTCTATTCGCGGTTTTTGGCGCCTACGTGTTTCTCGGGGAACGTCTGTTGCCGAAATATGGCTGGTACTTCCTGTTCGCGGTCGGTGGTGCCTATTTGATTTCGTTCCCGGACCCCACCACCGTTGGTGTCAGCCAAATGGCGCCGGCCCTACTGGCATTGGGGGCCGCCGGTCTATGGGGGATGGGTACGGTCATGGGACGTCACCTCACCGGGAAGATCCCAACAAATGAGGTGACCGCCCTCCGCTTCGCAATCGGCCTTCCCACCGCCTATTTCATTCTCCTGCTCCGCAACGAAACGGCGACGGCCTTCGATATCACCGCGGGGGAGTTCGGCTCACTGATTCTCCTCTCCCTCATCCCGGGATTGGCCGCCCTGACGATCTATTACAAGGGGCTGTCGACCACGCCGGCATCCAGCGCCACGCTCGCCGAGTTGGCTTTTCCCCTGACGGCGATCCTGATTGGATGGGCTGTGTTCGACGCCGTTCCGACGGCGACACAGTGGCTTGGAATCGCTCTGCTACTGGGGACGATCGTGGTGATGAGCCGGGCCGCTGCCCGGGGTCGTGAGTCTCTCGGAGTTCGATCAGCCAGTCTCAGGGAGCAAGCAGACGCTTGACTTCCTCACGGCGTGATCACGTCATCGAGATAATTCGCAAAGACGTCGTCAGAGGACACAATCCGCAAATTTGCGACCTTCGCCTGGGCGACCAATAGACGATCAAAAGGGTCGCGATGGTGCTCGGGCAAGTCTGCCACCGCCAGGGTGTGACTGTGTTCAATCGCCAATCCGGTCACTCCGCCCAGGGCCATCCGGGAAGGGATGTAGCTCGAGGGTGGCTCGGGCAGCCACAGCTTTCCGAGTCCGAACTTGATCGCGATTTCCCACGAACTGGCCGCAGAGAGGAGCAACTTGTTGGAATTGTCCTCGAGCATTGCCCGGATCGCGCTGAGCCGCCCCACTTCGAAGTTCATCCAGAGAAAGATCTGCGTGTCGAGCAGAAGATTCATTTTTCGAATGCGTTGAGCACAGATTCAGGCAACGGCTCATTGAAATTTTCAGGGACTACGTAGATCCCCTCGTCGACGCCGAAGCGACGTTGATTCGTGCTGCTCAACGGGCCGAGTTTGGCGACAGGTCGACCGCTGCTCGTAATGATGATTTCTTCCCCGGCGGCAACCCGACGGAGGAGTTTGGAGAAGTTGGTTTTGGCGTAGTGGACTCCTACATCGCTCACATCGATCAGCATAGACTAAACTAACGACTTAGTCTAGTCGTCGGAGTGTCCGACCGGGCGATGGGACCAACTCTTCACGATGGATGGACTGTGGTCAGGGCGGTTGTATAATGGAATCAACGAAGCGCTCATCTAGAGCGGTGGAGGGAACAGGCCCTTTGATACCGCGGCAACCGGCGAAGTAGAGATACTGCGTACGGTGCCAATGCCTGGAGTCGATGAGTTGACCTGGGACCTGATTGGTCTACGGCGCTCACCAGCGTTTCAAAAGGAACAAGTGAGGTGCCGATTGATTCAATTAGAGGATTTTCGTCGTACGCATAGGCGGTCATTCTGATGACGTATCTCGACGCCATTTCCCGGGGAGTCGTGATTTTCGATGGCGCCACCGGCACCAACCTCCAGACCGTCGGATTGACGGCCGACGACTTTGGCGGTCCAAAACTCGAAGGTTGTAATGAGCTCCTCAACATCACCCGTCCCGATGTCGTGCGAAGTCTTCACCGCTCGTTTCTCGATGTCGGTGTCGACGTGGTGGAGACCAACACCTTCGGAGCATTCTCGGTTCCGCTTGGCGAGTACGACATTGCCGACCGGACGTATGAGATAGCCGTTGCCGGTGCCGCTCTGGCCAGGGAAGAAGTTGATCGGTACGTCGCTCGAGATGGTCGGCGACGATTTGTGGCGGGATCGATCGGGCCTGGCACCAAGTTCGCGACACTGGGACAGGTCTCGTTCCGCCAACTGGTAGACGCCTACGAGGTGGAGGCGTCGGCCCTGATCGATGGTGGCGTCGATCTCCTCATCATCGAGACGCAGTTCGATCTGCTCGGAGCGCGGGCTGCCATCGAGGGTTCGCGACTGGCGATGGCACGCGTCGGTGTGGAATTGCCCCTGCAAGTTCAGGTCACCATCGAACTCACCGGCCGGATGTTGCCCGGAACCGAGATCGGTGCCGCCCTAACGGTGCTGCAGAACCTGGGTGTCGATGTAATCGGGCTCAACTGCGCTACCGGGCCTGAGGAGATGTACGAGCCTCTCCGTCATCTCAGCCGTTACTCTCCCGTGCCCATTTCCTCCATTCCCAATGCCGGGCTGCCGCACGTGGAGGATGGCGAGATGGTTTACGACCTCGGGCCGGAGGAACTGGCAAAACACCTTGGTTTGTTCGTATCCGAACTCGGCGTGAATGTTGTCGGCGGGTGCTGTGGGACCTCCCCGGCCCATCTCGATGCTGTCGTAAAAGCGGTGAGACCTCAAACGCTTGCCACACGGGAACCCGAGGTCATGCCAGCGGTGGCGTCGATCTACAGCCAGGTGAACCTGGACCAGGACACCTCGTTTCTGATCATCGGTGAGCGGACCAACGCCAATGGATCGCGTGCCTTCCGCGATGCCATGCTCGCCGGTGACATCGAGACCTGTGTCTCCATCGGACAGTCCCAGATCAAAGAGGGAGCCCACCTCGTCGATTTGTGTGTCGACTATGTCGGTCGTGATGGCGTGGTCGACATGGACCTCCTCGCTGCCGCCTTCGCCACCGACGTGGCCGCACCGGTTGTCCTCGACTCGACACAAACCGAGGTCATGCAAGCCGGGTTGGAGCGACTGGGGGGCCGGTGTCTGCTCAACAGCGCCAACCTCGAAGATGGATTCGGTGAAGGATCCCGCA
>DATDCF010000008.1:0-6210 GCA_036524475.1 Acidimicrobiia bacterium
AGATGATCATGCCTGGTGATAACACGGAGATGACTGTGGAACTGATCGCTCCGATCGCTATGGACGAGGGTCTCCGTTTCGCTATCCGTGAAGGTGGCAGGACCGTAGGCGCCGGACGAGTCATCAAAATTCTCAAGTAAGAAAGCAAAACTATGGCCAGCGACAAAAGGCCGCCTTTGACACTGGCATGTACCGAGTGCAAGAGACGGAACTACGTCACAACTAAATCAAAGTCGAACACCCAGGAAAGGTTGGAACTCAAGAAGTACTGCCGCTGGTGTCGATCTCATACCGCACATCGCGAGACGCGATAGCTATCGATAGCATGATCAAAGGGGTCCATATCGGACCCTTTTGACGTAGTCTGAAGGTGTCATGACCTGGTTCTTCCTTGGCTGTGGGATTCTCGTCGCGGGTTTCTGCTCGCACCTCGCTCTCGTCTTTGCCGAGGATCGTGGCTGGATTTTCTATCGTCACAGGCCCCGAATCCAATTTCTCGGCTTTTTCGAAGAGCTGGTCGAACCACGTGTCGAATATGTTGTCGAGGAGCAGCTATTTCAACGCGTCAAGGCCGATCATGCCGAATCCGGCCAGGGCGAAGACCTCCATTCCTCAAGCCCGAGTCTCCAGTATGACTGAACCCACACATAGAGACATAGCGTCGTTTGAAGGTCAGACCTTCGGCCCGTACCCGATGCGGGTCTGTCTGGAGAAAGTCGAGGAGTTCCTGGATGCAACGGGAGGCGAGAGAGGACGGTGGACATCTGAGACCCCACCGGGGTACCTGGCTTCGGCGCTGTTTGTCGTCGCTCCCGAACTCCTCGGCAAACTACACGGGTATTTGGTGATCCATGGTGAGCAGACATTCACCTGGACCGATTCGCTTCAAATCGAGAGGGATCTCCTGATCTCTGGAACAGTGGCGCGGGTTCGTGAACGCGCCGGCACTTACTTCGTGAATTTCGAAATGACCGTGACGGATGCAGGATCGGAGATTGCGTCAGGGTCTTCTCTTTTCCTCGTAGCCGAAGCGGTGTCCGACAACACTGAATCGGTGAGCACGACGTTGATCGGAGTCGACGAGCGTGGGGACCCCGATACGAACCAGGTGGCCGCATCTCGCTCCGATCTGTTGAAGTACGCGGCGGCGACCCGCGATTGGAATCCAATTCACTGGGATCATGACACCGCCGTTTCTGCGGGTTTGCAGGGCGTGGTGGTCCACGGTCTCCTTCAAGCTGCATGGGCTCTCGACTTCGCCGCCGCGGAAACCAGCGTCGGCCGACCTTTCGATTCGGCGAAGATCCGCTTTCGAAACCCGTTATACCCGGGATCGCCGGCCACGCTTGGCTCGACTGCGGCCGACGGGCGAATATCAGTCGTGCTCTCTGCAGGGGACACGGAGTATCTCACAGCCCAAATCGTTCCCGCGGGACGGTAACCCCATGGAGCCGAGACCGGTCGAACGAACTAGAGAGCAAGACTTAATAGCCAGAGCGCAGAGTGGCGATCGTGCCGCGTTTGCGTCCCTGGTCCGGGAGCACGGTGACATGGTTTATACCCTGGCGAGACGATTGGTTGGAGACCCTCATCTGGCGGGAGATGTCGCGCAAGAAACACTGATTCGGGCGTGGAAATCGCTACCAAATTTTCGGGGAGACGCACAGCTGTCCACGTGGCTGCACAGGATCACGGTCAATACGGCATGGACCCACAAGAGGCGGGCGAAGCGCCACCTCGGGACTCCACTCGAGGAGATTGGCGAGTTGGCGGCACCAGTCGACGTGCGTGACCCCGAGTTTGCGGGAGAGATAGCCGAGCTCCGGGACCGCTTGCGGTGGGCACTCGACAGCCTGCCCGAGTCGCAGAGACAGATCGTCGTGATGAAGGATGTTTACGGCTGGTCTCATGCGGAGATCGCCGAGTCGGCCGGAATAACGGTCACGGCAGCCAAAGTTCGTCTGCACCGGGCCCGAGCCCGGCTGGCGCGGATGTTGGAGGAATGAATTGTCAGTTATCTGTGAAGTAGCCGCCCCATTCGTTGCTAACAGTGCCGTCGAGGAATCGGCAGTCGTTTGGCCACTGAGAAGTCATACCGATTCGTGTCTCCGCTGTCAGGCACGGCTGGCCGCGATGACCCGTACCGGTCGCCATCTCAAGGCGATGGCTGATGAGACCAACACGGCCCCGAGAGAACTCGAGTGGAAGGTGATGTCTTCTCTGGAGGGCGACCTCGCCGTTGACCGCAGCTGGGCCAAGCCGGTGACACTGATGGCGGCCGCCCTTTCTATGGTGGTGGCGATTGTCATCTGGCGGCTCCGGCCACGCGCATCGACCTGAAGCTCCTCCCCCCATGCGTCCGGTTCCAATCGTCCGGTTTTGTGGTGTAATGGGTGTGCCAAAGGGGATGTCAACGCAAGGGGGTTGCGAGCATTGAGAATTCTGGTCACCGGCCACGACGGTTATATCGGCGCTGTTCTGACGCCCATGCTCATCGATGCGGGCCACGACGTCGTCGGTCTGGACACCGGTCTCTTTTCCGAATGCTCCTTTGCGGGCGGACCCGGGAAGGTCGAGTCGTTACAGATGGATATTCGCGATGTGGGTGCTGAGCACCTGGTCGGATTCGAGGCCGTCATCCACCTCGCTGCCCTATCAAATGACCCGGTCGGTGACCTCAATCCAGACGCCACGTTCGGGATCAACCACCGGGCGACGATCACGTTGGCGAATTGCGCCAAGGCGGCAGGAGTGGAGCGGTTCCTGTTCTCGTCCTCGTGCAGCCTGTATGGAGCCCAGGGCGACGGGTTCATCGACGAAGCGGCCGCATTCAACCCTCTGACACCGTATGGAGAGTCGAAGATCCTCAGTGAACAGGAGCTCTTTCCCCTTGCGGACGACGGGTTCAGCCCGGTCTCGTTGCGGAACGCAACGGCATACGGCGTGTCTCCACGGCTTCGCGGTGACGTCGTGGTGAACAACCTGACGGGATTTGCCTTCGCAACCTCCCACGTGTTTCTGAAGAGTGACGGATCTTCCTGGCGACCTCTGGTGCACGTCGAGGACATCTCCCGCGCATTCATCGCGATAGCGGAGGCGGAACGTTCGCTTGTCCATGCCGAGGCGTTCAATATCGGAGCGACCGAGGAGAATTATCGAATCAGTGACGTCGCCCGGCTGGTTGCTGAAGTCGTCCCCGGGTCTGACGTAACGATGTCCGATGAGGCGGTAAACGACCCCCGCAGCTACAGGGTCACTTGTGCCAAGTTCGAGTCGGCGTTCCCCGATGCAACGCCGAGATGGACGGTTCGGAAGGGGATCGAGGAGTTGTACGAGGCCTTCCAACAGCATGGACTGACGATCGACGATCTGGAAGGTGACCGTTTCATGCGGATCAAGCACATCAAACAGCTTGCCGCCGACGGGCGGATCGACGCTGACCTGCGTTGGATTTGAGAGAGACCACCTGTCAGGCGTGTGGGTCGAGCAGGCTCGGCACTTTCCATAGTCAAGATGAGGTCCCTGCGAACAGCTGTCTGCTGGTGCCAACCCGGGAGGAGGCGGAGAGCTTTCCCCGGGGAAGGATCGACCTCGGCTTTTGTTCGGATTGCGGGTTCATCGGCAACACATCTTTCGAACCCTTGTTGACCCGGTACTCGGCGGATTATGAGGAAAGCCAGGCATTCTCTGCGAGGTTCGTCGACTTTGCCGGAAATCTGGCCCGTGATTGGGTCTACCGACACGGGCTCGCCGGCAAACACGTGGTTGAGATCGGTTGTGGCAAAGGCGAGTTCCTCGTGATGATGGCCGAAGCAGGGATCGGGTCCGGCCTCGGGATCGACCCGGGTGTGGACCCAGAGCGAATCGGATCCTCGGGAGCAGACCGATTGCGATGGGAAAGTGCGCTCTTCGATACGTCGTATGGCCCCCTTGTTGCGGACGCGATTGTCTGTCGACACACTCTCGAGCATGTCCCGAATGTCAAGGAGTTCCTCGTCGATATCCGATCAGCGATCGGGGATAAAATGGACACCGTTCTCCTTTTCGAGCTTCCAGACACCATCCGCGTGCTCGAGGAAGCAGCGTTTTGGGATGTCTATTACGAGCATTGCTCATACTTTTCGGAGGGGTCTCTGGCGCGGTTGTTCGAAAGCTGTGGTTTCGAGGTGCTCGACGTTTCGCTTGCATACGACGATCAGTACCTCCTCCTCGAAGCGCGGCCCGTTTCCGCCTCGCCCGCCAGTCGCTGGCTGGCTGACGATATGGCCCGTTTGGAGCGAGGGACTACCCAATTTGCTTCCGGGTATGAAGCCATCGTCGCAAAGTGGCGGGACCGTCTGACCCGGATCCAATCCCGCGGAGGCAAGTCAGTGATCTGGGGAGCGAGCTCGAAGGGTGTCTCATTCCTGGGGTTGGTCGGCGATTTGGTCGAAGCGGCCGTGGACGTCAATCCGAACAAGCATGGCACCTATGTGGCTGGAAGCGGCCACCGAATTGTCGCTCCTCGACAGCTCGTTTCGATTGCTCCCGAACTGGTTGTGGTCATGAATCCGATCTATTTAGATGAGATCGGGGCCGAGATGGGCCAACTCGGGGTCAATGCCGAGATCGTGGCGGTGTAACCCCTAGGGCCTAAGGCCCCGCCGATCCCAGGGCAATTCGAGTTCGATGAGCTCATCGAGCCGGCGATTCTCGTCACGAAAGTATTCCTGAAGCCGGGTCCGGGTGGCTCTGTCCATTTCCGGATAGGTTTCTTCTTGCTTGGTGTTGAAGCGGCCGATCAGGTTCCGGACTCGACCGGGCAGATGGCGCGACCAATTTCGTGCGGCTAGCGAACGAAACTCGATGTACTTGTTCACAGGGTCGCCCAGCCCATCCGGGATGAATGTGTCGTCGACCCCGATGAATCGACAGACCGTCGCGTAGACGATCTTGGGATCGCTTGCCATTTCCTCGAATATCTGGATGAGGACCGAGTCGCTGGAGAATCTCCTCGAGATCTCCTCGATCTGCGGCCGATAGATCCCTCTGGCCAGGTAGGCGTCCGGCGAACCTTCGCCGTTGATTTCGTTCTGTACCACTTCGTCGAACTCTGCCGACACCTTGTTGCGAACCCGGTCGTGCCAGTAATGCGAATACGCCCGGTCGATCGGGTTTCGCAACATCACCACCAGCTTCGCCTCGGGCAATGTTTGTTGAATACGGTCGAGCGCCGGTGGCGAAAACATATAGTTAGGCGTCGCCTCGCCCACAGCCAGGAACCTCCCCTCCTCAGGAAAGAGATCCCGGTACCAATCCAACCCGTTGTCAAAATTGTGATCGAAGAAGTGTGTCTCTTTGTTGGATGAGACACCGACTTCCGGATGCTGGCGCAGGTAGCTGTTGAGTGCTGTTGTGCCGCTGCGCATTGCCCCGGCGATTATGTATGTGGGGAGCGCCCTCATGGTATTTACCCGGCAAGTGTATCCGGGTCGAGTGATGTTCCAACCATTGTTGCCCGGCGAATCAATTCTCCGCGGCAGCAGACATTTCGGGCCATTACGCTCGACGAGGAGATCACGAGGATCGTGATCCCGGCCAAGTACTTCCGCGACAGTGGGCTCGATCAGGCCGACTTCATCAAGCATGAGTTGCGCACACTGAACAAAGGCCCTGTCGGACCGCATCCCGGAGGCTGAGCTGGTAGCGACTCCCCACGTCGTACCGAATTACTCATTTCAGGTCCGCAAATTCGCCGGCCCCGGCTACATGTGTGTTGGCGATTCGCATCGTTTCGTCGACCCGATTTTCTCGTTCGGGCTCTACGTCGCCATGAAGGAAGCCGGGCTCGTCACCGACCAGGTGATGGGTTGGTTGGACGGCAAAGGACGTGACTCCGACAATCCCTTCCAGGACTACATGCTTCACACCGAGCGTGCCATCGACATGTTGGAAGACATGATCGACACCTTCTGGGAGAACCCGTTGGCGTTCGCGCACATGGCACACCGCAAGTTCCGCCCGCAAGTGCTCGACATGTTTGCCGGCCGGATCTATGACGGCCAACCGGTCGCCGACCGCGATGATGCCCTGCGGCATTCTCGAAGCTGTTGGGTAGGAATCGAACTTACGAGATTCCGGCGAGTTCTCAATTCCAATTGGATCGCGGTTTCATCCAGAACGAGCGCCCCTTTGGAACTCTACGCTCGTGGACATCGAGAGCACCGAGCG
>DATDCF010000009.1:0-32833 GCA_036524475.1 Acidimicrobiia bacterium
GAAGAACTGGAGGCAGCTGGGGACGCTCTGATTGAATTGATCGATCTAATGGGCGTTCGCTACACCATCGACGGTGCCTACGTGGGCATCCCGGAGGGTCGTTTCGGGCTGCACATGGCGTGGTCGGGCGACCTGATCAACTCCCAGTACTACTGGCCTGAAGGTTCCGACATATCGGTGACCCGATACAATTGGCCCGGCAAGAGTCAGGGCTCCACAGTCAATGGGATGATCTCGAACGACACCATGACTGTGCCGAAAAACGCCGAGCGACCGGTGCTGGCCCACAACTTCATCAACTTCATGCTCGATGAGACGAATTCTCTGGAAAACTTTGGATGGCTCGGATATCAGCCGCCCCAAGTTGGTCTCGACACCGACACCCTGGTTGCCGATGAGTGGGTGCCCGAGTTCCTCGCCCCGGCCATCGTCGGACCTGACGACTTCGCCGGCGATTCGGTTTGGGTGCAAGGGCCGCTCGATCCTGCCACGGAAAAAGCCTGGTCGGACCAATGGAATCGCGCTACCTCCGGCGGGTAGTCATACCGCACCCTCGATCCGAGGGTTAGCCATTGCCCACCAATCTCCAGGGTGGTGAATACGACGTAGTCGGGCAAAAGCGTTTCGTCTGGCCATCGTTTGCCCTCCCCGGAGTCCTCTGGTTGGTGGCTTTGTTCCTGGTTCCGTTCTACGCGATATTCGCAGTGGCAATGGGCCAGCCCGACCCCGTCTTCAACCGTCCCCAGCCCGAGTGGAACCCCTTTTACTGGGACACGGCCGTTTTTGCCGAGGTAGTGGGCGATCTATTTGGTGGCCAGTTGGGGGTAATTGCCTTACGCACCATCGGGTATGTGTTTGTCGCCTCGTTACTTTGCGTCCTGATTGGTTATCCGGTCGCTTACTTCGTATCCCGGAAGGCGGGGCGTTGGCGGTGGTTGTGGTTGCTGCTGATTCTCGCCCCGTTCTGGATCAACTATCTGATGCGGATGATGTCGTGGGTCAACCTGCTCAGCCCGGACGGTCAGGTCAATCAATTCCTCGCAGCGGTCGGCGTCCCCAATCTTCCCGATTGGCTATCCGGCTACCACTTCGTGGTCATCCTCGGCCTCGTCTACGGATACATCCCCTTCTTCATCCTGCCCCTCTTCGCCGCCCTGGACCGTATCGACGAGGCGACTCTGGAGGCTTCCCGCGACCTCGGTGCCGGGAGCTTTTCCACTTTCTGGAGGGTGACACTGCCACTTTCCAAGAACGGTGTCCTCGGAGGTCTGGTGATCATCATGCTTCCGATGTTTGGTGACTACTACACCCCGACATTGCTGTCGGGCTCCCCGCGCACCCGGATGTTGGGCAACACCATCGACCAGTTCATCAACCAGACCACGAGCCAGGGGGCAGTGGGGGCAGCGCTCACCATCGTGTTGATGGCGTTCGTCGCGGGTCTGATGCTCTACTACCTGAGAACGATCAATCAGGCCACCCGGGAGGCGAGGGAATGAGGTCTCCCGTGTCGAATCCCTGGAACAAGCCGCGGATGCTTCGGCTGGTTACCGCCATGTACATTCTCTGGTCGGTCATTCCGGTGATGATTGCAATCAGGTTCTCCTTCAACGCAGGACGGTCGAGGAGCACGTGGCAGGGCTTCTCCACCCGGTGGTACGTCGGTACTCCGGAGGCAGCAGAGTCCGTTCTCTATGACCCCTCACTCCGCTTCGCCCTCAACCAGAGTCTCAAGCTGGCATTCCTGACCATGCTGGTCGCCACACCCATCGGCATTGCCCTGGCGATCGGTCTGGCCCGATGGAGGGGGCGTCTCGCAAAGCCTTCCAACTTCCTGATGCTCTTCCCGTTGGTCACTCCCGAGATCGTGATGGGCGTCGCCTTGTTCCTGGTCTTCGACAACCTCTACGACTTCGTCCCCTTCGGGACCATGGCCCAGTTCCTCGGGCACGTCACGTTCTCGATTTCATTCGTGGTGATCATCGTGCGGGGCCGTCTGTTTGCGATCGGACGGGATTACGAGGAAGCGGCCATGGACCTCGGCGCCTCGCCTTCGCAGGCGATGAGACGTGTTCTCCTGCCGTTGCTGATGCCGGCGATCTTTGCGTCCCTCGCCATCGTCTTTGCCATATCGATCGACGACTTCGTCATCAGCCAGTTCCTGGTTGGCGGTGCCGACTCCGTGACTATCCCGGTCCGGCTCTACTCCGGGGCCAGGCTTGCGCCACCGCCATCTTTGAACGCCCTCGCCACCGTGCTCATGGTGGCAACGATCGGGGCGGTCACACTGGGTGGCCTGGCACTTAAGTTCTTCGGGCGCAAGAGTGGCGACAATGAATCGGCTCTGGAAACGATCGGCCGCTTCGAGATCTAGACCCGGTCCGGCCCGGCGAGAATGCGGATGGCGTCCTCGGGGAAGTGGAGTTTGACCCGGTCTCCTGCTTTCCAGTTCGAGTGATTCCCCTGATTGGCGAGCGAGATCTGGATCTCCCCGACCCCTTCGACCTGAGTGTGGACATTGAGCACCGGGCCGGCGTAGACGGTTCGGGCGACGGTTGCAGGCACCGAATTCGACTGCGGGTCGCCTTCTCTGTTGATCACGATGCGCTCCGGGCGAATCGAGATCATCGCCGGCCCCGCGGGATGGCCATTTCCCGGTGCCACCAGGTGATGATTGCCGAGAGTTAACGGGGTTGTGCCGTTTGCGGCGACTCCGACCACGACATCCTTGAGGTTGGAGACGCCGAGGAACTCGGCGATGTAACTCGTCGCCGGAGCCTCATAGACGGCGGCGGGTGTGCCCAGTTGTGCGACCTCGCCTAGCGCCATGACCGCGATCCGGTCGGACATGGTCAGCGCCTCCTCCTGGTCGTGGGTGACGTAGATGAAGGTGATTCCGAGATCCTCCTGGAGTCCCTTCAACTCGACCTGTAAGGCCTTGCGGAGTTTCGCATCCAGGGCGCCGAGTGGTTCGTCGAGGAGCAGCACCGACGGGTTTAGGACCAGTGATCTGGCCAGGGCCACCCGTTGTTGCTGTCCTCCGGAAAGCTGGGTTGGCCGGCGTGTTTCCATCCCCGTCAGGCGGACCTTTTCCAGCGCCTCACCGACCATTCCCTTCTGATCGTTCTTGGGGATATCTCGATAGCGCAGCCCGAATGCCACATTTTCAGCAACGTCCATGTGGGGGAACAACGCGTAATTCTGAAAAACCGTGTTGACCGGGCGTTTGTGGGGTGGGACGGAAGCCTGATCGACCCCATCGATGACGATCGCCCCCGAGTCGGGTCGCTCAAAACCGGCGATCAGCCGTAGCGTGGTGGTCTTCCCGCAACCCGACGGCCCGAGCAGGGAGAAGAACTCACCATCCTCGACGAGGACGTTGATTCCTTTTACGGCCTCGACATCGCCAAATGCCTTCTTGAGGTCGACGAGGTTGACGGCGCCACTCATTGCCGGATCAGTCTATGCCCGGGTCATGAGGTGATGACGGCTGCGAAGGCATCCAGGGTCTGCAGGTAGAGATCGATGTCGTCGGTGGTGTGTTGCACCGAGATCAGCCATTGCTCGCCCTTCCCCCACGGTGGGAGGAACACACCACGGTTGTACTGGTAGAGCCAGGCGGCCTGGGCATAGCGACCGTCGACATCGAGGAAGTCTCGATACGTGACGAGGGGCTCCGACGAATAGATCACACTGCCTTTGGCACCAGCCGTCACCACGTGGGCGGTGAGTTGGTGCTTCCTGACCACCTCTTCGGCACCGGTCTTCATTCTGGCCTGGATCACATCGAGATGTTCGTATGTTTCGTCGACCATCACTTCGGTCAGCATTGCCTTGGCGGCGGCCATGCTCAGCGGGTTGCCGTTGAATGTCCCGACCTGGTCGTACATTCCGTCGACGATTGCGCCCATCACTTCGGCGGAGCCGCCGATCGCCGATATCGGAAGCCCGCCGCCGAGCGCTTTGGCGAGGCATACGATGTCGGGTTGGACACCGAATTTCTTGGTGGCGCCGCCGCGGCCCGAGGTGAGGCCGGTTTTGACTTCGTCAAACGTAAGGAGAGCATCGTTCTCACGGGTGATCTCCCTAAGTCCGGCGAGAAATTCCGGCTGGGGGAGGAGCACTCCACAGTTCTGCAGAATGGGCTCGACAATCACGCCGGCGATCTCACCCGGATGCTCGGCAAACAGGGTACGGACCACATCGAGGTCGTTGTATGTCGCGACCAGAGTGAGGTCGACCATTGCCTGGGGGATCCCCGATCCGGCGGCGACACTGAGCGGCCGCTTCTCCGGTCCGAGATCCTCTTCGTTCCACACCGAGACCATGGCAGCGTCGTGATGGCCGTGATAGGCGCCCTCGAACTTGATGATCAGGTCTCGTTCTTTGACCGCCCGCATCAGGTGGATGGCGTCCATGGTGGCTTCGGTCCCGGAGTTGCCGAAACGCCAGAGCGGCTGGTTGTAGCGGGCGACCAATTCCTCGGCCACATCGATGGAGTCGCGGGTCGGCTGGGCGAAATGGGTGCCGAGACCGACACGTGCACGGACGGCTGCGACCACGGCCGGATGCGCATGGCCGGCGAGCATCGCTCCGTAGCCACCGTGGAGGTCGACATACTCGTTACCGTCGACATCCCAAATCCGCGAGCCTTTTCCCCGTTCGATCCAGATTGGTTGGGGCCGGGAAATCTGCCAGCTGGAGGTCACTCCTCCGGCCAGCGATTCGTTGGCTCGCTTAGCAAGTCGGGTGGCTTCGGGGGCGCGCCCCAGGAATTTCTGTTCCTCTTGTTCGATCAGTTCGTCGAGAACCGTCGACTGATCGGTGGCGGGAAGCATGAGTCCCTTCCTTTCGGGTATCCTGACTCACCATTCAGGATACACTGTGTTCTGTTCCCTGGAGGAGAAACAGCCATGAATCCAGCCCCCATCGAAGAAGCACCTATCCGCAGTGTGATTGCGCAGTTCGGGGAAAACCTCACTCTTCCGGCGGCTGCCTACACCGACCCTGCCGTACTCGCCTGGGAAGTAGACAACGTCTTTAGAACCGGATGGGTGTGCATCGGTCGCAGTGATGAACTGCTCGGCCCCGAGCAGATGCGCGCCGTTGACGTTGGGGGAGAAGGTGTTCTCCTGGTCCGCGATGGCGACGGGGCGCTCACCGCATTCTCCAACGTGTGTCGTCACCGCGGCCACGAGTTGGCACCGATCGGCGGCGATGCCATCGATATCCGGTCGATCCGCTGCCCCTACCACGCCTGGTCGTACCGTTTCGACGGTTCGCTGCGCGCTGCACCGACCCTGACCCAGACGCCCGGTTTCAACATGGGCGACTACCCCTTGATTCCGGTTGGTGTGGCCGAATACCTGGGTTGGCTCTGGGTCGATCTCGCCGGCGACGCCCCGAGCATCGATGAGAACTTCGGGAATCTCGCCGAACTGGCCGCTCCCTATGACATCGGGCGACTCCGCACCGCGGCCACCCATTCTTACATGATCGACGCCAACTGGAAGATCGTCGTAGAGAATTACAACGAGTGTTATCACTGCTCCACGATCCACCCCGAACTATGTGAGGTAACCCCACCTGAAAGCGGCTACGACCATCATCCCACCGGGATGTGGATGGGGGGCACGATGGACCTCAAGGCCCACGCGGTCACCATGTCGCTCGATGGGTCTTCTGGAGGTTCGAATTTCCCCGGTGTCGAGGCCGCAGGGTTGGAGCGCCAGGTTTGGTATCTCACGGTCATGCCCAACCTCTTGTTGTCGATGCACCCCGATTACGTGATGACACACCGTCTCACTCCGATCGGCATCGACCGGACTTTTGTCGAGTGTGCCTGGCTGTTCGCCCCGGAAGTCTTGGACACACCGGGATTCGATCCGTCCTATGCCGTTGACTTCTGGGATATCACCAATCGTGAGGACTGGGCTGCGTGTGAAGGCGTGATGCGTGGGGTGAAGAACCGTGGATACCGTCCGGGGCCGCTCAGCTCCTGGGAAGGAACCGTCTATCAATTCCTCGGAGTGATGGCGCGTTTGTACCTGGGTGAGGGCCTGGTGGTGCCGAAAGTGGCGGCCAGTGAACTGAGGAACTAGGTGTCGGGCCGGCCATTAGCCGGCGAGGGTGATGACTCCTCGCTTCCGCAACTGATCGGAGATAATCACCCGTTGGATCTCTGAGGTGCCTTCCCAGATGCGGTCGACTCTAAGCTCCCGGTAGAAACGCTCGGCGACGTTTTCCCTCATGAACCCTCTCCCGCCAAATATCTGAACCGCTCTGTCGGCCACCCGGTTCGCCATTTCCGAGGCGTAGAGCTTCGCCATCGAGCATTGGGTGTGTTGCACCTTGCGGTCGACCCCGGCGTCGATCGCTCGTGCCGTCTCGTATGTCATCAGACGCGCCGCCCACAACTCGGTTAGCGAATCAGCGAGCATGAATTGGATCGCCTGGTAGTCGGCGATCTTCGAACCGAACGCCTCTCTTTGTTCCGCAAAAGCGGTGGCCTCTTCGATGAGGCGTTCCGCCGCACCGCAACAACGGGCGGCGATCATCAAACGCTCGTAGCGGAACCAGTCGTGGGAAAAGCTCATACCGTCGCCTTCAGACCCCACCAGGTTTTCCACCGGCACCCGGACTTCCGTGAAGCGCATCTCCCAGTGGTGATGGTTGTACGTGTGGGTGTACTCGGGGACCCGAAGACACTCGATGCCGGGCGCGTCCATATCGACGAAGAACAGGACATGTTTCCCGGCGTTATCGCCACCATCCAGCTTGGCCTGGACAAACACATAGGCGGCCAGATTCGCCGAAGTGACATGCCACTTCTCCCCGCTGATTACATATTCCCCCCCGTCACGGCGGGCAGTGGTCTGGATTCCTTCGACATCGGAACCGGCGTGTTCCTCGGTTATCGCATAGCACTCGTGGATCTCCCCGGCCACGGTCGGTCGGATCCAGCGGTCCAGTTGATATTCGGTGACCACCGGTTCGATCCAGGAAGGCCCGGTGCTCACCACCCAGCCAAGGGCGTTGGTGACCCGGCCGGTCTGCTCCTGTATGACGGTCTGTTCCAGCATCGTGTACCCGGGCCCGCCTATCGACTCGGGCATGTTCAATGAGAGAAAGTCGAGCTCACGGGCCTGCTCGTGGTGCGCTTTCTCGATATCGTCCGGGAGTTTGCCATGGTTCATCTCGGCGGTCGTCTCATGGGGGATAAGCTCGTCGACAAATGCGCGTGCTTTTTGTTGGAGTTGGAGTTCGGAATCGGAAAGAAGGGTTGTCATGACCTGCCTTTGTGCGGTTCCGATGACGCTAGCACCGACTGAACGGCCGTTCAGTTTTGGTGTTACAGTCCCGACATCGAATCGAGGTGACCGATGATCCACGAGACCCCATTTCATCCGAGGACGAGCGCCGAGAACAAAACCGGGCTGTGGAGCCACTGGTCCGGATACCTGGCGACAGACCGTTACCAGATGTCCGACAAGTTCGAGTATTTCGCCATCCGAAATTCGGCCGGTGTCATTGACACGTCGCCCCTTTACAAGTACCGGATAACCGGTGCCGATGCCGAGCAGTTCCTCTCCGGGGTCCTCGCCCGCGACATTCGCAAGTGCCGTCCCGGCCAGGCCCACTACACCCTGTGGTGCGACAACGACGGCTTTGTCGTTGAAGACGGTGTCATTCTCCGGATGTCGGAGGATGAGTTTCTGCTCACCGCTGCCGAGCCGAATATGGCGTATCTCCAAGACCTCGTGGTTAGGAAGTCGGTCGAGATCGAAGACGTGTCCGACGAGATCGGCGCACTCGCCCTTCAGGGGCCATATGCACTCGAGATCCTCAAGCAACTGGCGCCGGAAGTCGAGGGTATTGGCTACTTCCATCTCACTCCGGCGAAGATCGGCAACGCTGCGGTAAACATCTCCCGCACCGGTTACACGGGCGACCTCGGCTATGAGATCTGGGTCGACCGCAACGACGCCCTCGATGTTTGGGATGCGCTCTTCGAAGTTGCGCGGCCGTACGGGGTGATCCCATGCGGGCAAACCTCGCTGCTGATCACCCGGATCGAAGCTGGCCTCGTCCTAATCGACGTCGACTTCTACTCGTCGAGGTATGCCTGGAATGACGACCAGCGGACCACCCCACACGAACTGGGGATGGGTTGGATGTTCCGCGATCTCGAGGCCGACGATCGGGCCTTCATCGGACGTGCCGCCATCGAGCGCGAGCTAAGGGACGGCACTTCCCGTTGGAAGACAGTCGGAATCATGGTTGACTGGCAGGCCTGGGACCGTCTCTATAACTCACGCGGCCTGGTCCCGCCCAAGGACCACACCCCCGAACACGGCGGGATGATGCTCTATGACGAAGACCTGAAACGGATCGGGTACACGCCCAGCTTCGTCTACTCGCCGATGCTGCAACGACATATCGGTATTGCACGCATCCGGCCAGAGTTCGGGGCCAACGGAACGCGGGTCGGTCTCGAGGTCACCATCGACCACAAATACGATGTGGTAGATGCCAATGTGACCAGACTCCCCTTCTACAGCCCGCCCCGAAAGACGAAATGACGAAAGACAGCCTGAGGTAGGAAATGGCAGAGCGACGAGACTACGACGCAATTGTTATCGGCGGAGGCCACAACGGACTGGTAAACGGGTCTTACCTGGCCAAGTCGGGTTTGAAGACTTTGATCCTGGAACGCCGTCATCTGGTCGGAGGCGCCGCCATCACCGAAGAGCTGTATCCAGGGTTCAGTTTCACAACGTTTTCCTACGCCTTGAGTCTGCTCCGGCCCGAGATAATCCATGAGCTGGAACTCACCAAACACGGGTTCATGCCCCTGTTGATGCCGAGCACGTTCGCCCCGATGGAGAATGGCGACTACCTCTATATGGGCCAGGACAAGGCGGAGAATCATCACGAGATCTCGCGCCATTCCAAACACGACGCCGACGCCTACGACGCGTATGGCCACATGATGGAACAGGTGGTCCATGCGATTCGCCCGCTGATGGACTCGATTCCGCCGGACATCACTTCCAAGGATCCTCAGGAGCGGGCGAGGATGGCCGCCATCGGCTCGTATCTCGCCGACCTCCCGCCAGGTGTCCTCCACAATCTGGTGCGGATCATGACCGGTTCGGCCGCCGACATCCTTGAGGACTACTTCGAGTCCGACATCATGCAAGGCCTCCTCGCCTCGTCAGGAATCATCGGGACCAAGGTCGGCCCCCGCTCGCAGGGTTCGGGCCTCGTCCTTCTCTATCACTCATTTGGCGAGCACGACGGGGCCTATGGCGCCTGGGCGTTTCACAAGGGCGGTAATGGCGGATTCACCCAGGTCCTGGCGAGGGCGGCTGAATCTTTCGGCGCCGAAATCCGCCTGGAGTCACCGGTCGACCACGTCGTTACCAAGAATGGCAAGGCCACCGGTGTTGTTCTCGAGGACGGGACCGAGCTCGAATCGAAGATCGTGGTCAGTGCCATCGATCCCCGGCGTACCTTTATGGAGTTGGTCGATCCGATGGAGTTGCCAACAGACCTGGTTGAGAACATCCGGCGGTTCCGTTTCCAGGGGACCTCGGCAAAAGTCAACTTCGCCCTCGACTCCAACCCCCGGTACCCGGCCCTGGGCGACCGCACCGATCAGTACCGCGGCTTTATCAACATGGGACCTTCTCTTGACTATCTGGAACGGGCATTCGATGACGCCAAGTACGGCGCGTACTCGAAGCGGCCGTACATCGACGGATGTATCCAATCGAACGTCGACCCTGATATGGCACCGCCCGGAAAGGCGGTCATGTCTTGCTTCATCCAGTACGCCCCGTATCACCTCAAAGAGAGCGACTGGGACACCGAGCGCGACAATTTCGGCGACACCGTCCAGGCCACACTCGAGTCGTTCTTCCCGGGTTTCGGGGATCTGGTCCTTCATCGGGAGGTGGTGACACCGCTCGATATCGAACGGACCGTTGGGCTGACCGAGGGGAATATCTTCGCAGGTGAATTCCTCGCACCACAGATGTTCTTCTTCCGGCCAGCACCAGGTTGGAATCAGTACCGGACTCCGATCGAGGGTTATTACCAGTGTGGTTCAGGAACCCATCCCGGTGGATGTGTGATGGGGGCTCCGGGCCGATTCGCTTCACAACAGATCATCTCAGACCTGGAAGCGAAATAGAGCGCTCCTCCTCCACGCAGATGTCGCAGCGACGAACGCGCTAGGGATGGTGGGGTTCATATCACGGTGGCCAGCAACACAAAGATTCCAGATGCACCGAGGAACGACGCGGGTGGAATCAAGGAAACCTTGCCGGGTTTGATTGCCCCCCATAGCGAATAACCGGCGAGGACGATCCCGGCGACGATGAAAACGACGGCCCCGGTGGTCCAGTTCGACTCCCCGGTCTTCCAGTCGACAGCGGTGTAGTAGCCGCCGAGAATCAAGTAAAGCCCGATAAGAACGCCCCATACGACCATAAGTAAGCGCAGGACGATTCCGCTACCACCGACCGGCCCACGATGGCCAGCGTTCGGTCAAATCAGACTTCTACGAGCTGGCCCGAGGTGATGTCGAGAACGAATTCCTTGTTGCTCTTGGAGTCCGCAATGAACTCCGCGAGGGTTGCCCCTGACTTGCGAACGATCCACCACGCGTAATCATCGGATCCAGTCTCCAGGAACTCCTTCCGAGCCTGCCGAGCCGCTTCCACGGCCGAGGCTTCGTCTGCGAATTCGTTGATGAGCGTCTGCCGTGGTTCGCCCAGTCTCGAAACTTCTACAAATTCCACTGCTTCAAACATTTCGCCTCCATACCTCCTTGCCGGATTATACCCGATCACATCGCGTGGTAAACAGATTCCCTATGCTGGCCCGGTGAGCTCATTCCATCAATATTGGGGCTACTTCGCCGCCGCCCTCTCCGGTGCCGTGGGTGTGTGGGGGATTGTGATCCGTAATCGGGAACCTGTCCCGCCCCTCTATCTCCAGGCGGTCTGGGTAGCGGCCGGATCTCTGCTCTTTCAGATCGTCCTCGGTGTGATTATCTACTCCGGCGGTACCGACCCCGGTAACCAGCACGTGTTTTATGGTGTCGTAATCGCCATCACCTTTTCGTTCGCGTACATATACAGGTCACAATTCAGAAAACGGCCCGCTCTCTATTACGGGTTGCTTCTGTTGTTCAGCATGGGTCTGGCGATTCGAGGCATCCTCACATTCGGCAACAGTTTTTAGGAGGAAATCAAGTGCTGTTGAAAGACAAGAAAATTCTGGTCACCGGGGTCCTAACCGACGATTCGATTGCCTGGCATGTTGCCCGGATCGCCCAGGAGGAAGGTGCGGAAATTGTCGTGACCGGTTTCGGTCGTGGTTTGCGACTCACCGAGCGTTCGGTGCAAAGGCTGCCTCAAATGTGTGACGTCGTCGAGTTGGACATCAACGATCCCTCCCATGTCGAGCGGCTCACTGCCGATCTCGACGGTCGGTGGGGTCGGGTCGACGGTGCACTCCATGCCATCGCATTTGCCCCGGGAGATGCCCTCGGTGGGAACTTCTTGAACACGCCAGCGGAGTCGGCCCAGATCGCCTTCACCACTTCTGCGTTCTCCTACAAGACTCTCGCCGTGGCACTGTTGCCTTTAATGAAGAACGCCGGGGGTGGGGGTTTGGTCACTCTCGACTTTGACAACACCCAGGCGTGGCCCGCTTACGACTGGATGGGAGTTGCCAAATCCGCCCTCCAGAGTGTCACCCGCTATCTTGCCCGCGACCTCGGCCAATACAACATTCGGGTGAATGCTGTTTCGGCCGGTCCCCTTGGAACGGTGGCTGCAAAGTCGATTCCCGGTTTTGACAAGTTCGACGAAGTCTGGAGAGAGAGGTCACCTTTGACCTGGGACGCCTCCAACCCCGACCCGGTCGCTCGGATGGTCTGTGTTTTGATGAGTGACTGGGCTGCGATGACCAGTGGTGAGATTGTCCACGTCGACGGTGGGTTTCATGCGATTGCGGCCGGAGTGGATACGCCCGACGGCTAGCTGACGCCACTTTCCAGGAACACCCTGGCTTTGGGGAGCTCGACGATGAAGGTGGCGCCACCGCCTTCGGTTTCCTCAACGCGTACCGATCCGCGCATCACTTCAGCCAGCGATCGTACGATGCTAAGACCCAACCCGGTGCCACCCTTCGACCTCGTGTCCGACTGGTCGATCTGGGTGAAGCGCTCGAAAATCCGGTCGACTTCGTGGGGAGGGATTCCCGGCCCATGGTCGACGATTGCGATTGTCGCGTTGTGGCCGCGATCGCGTGCATAGATCTCGACCGGGCTGTTGACGGCGTACTTTGCTGCATTTTCCACGAGGTTGATCATTATCCGGTTGAGGTGGTCGCGGTCGGCCTCTACCGCCAGTTCCGGGGGTTCGACGGCAAAAGTGGGCTCGATCGACACTGTCCGATTTATCTCTTCGAACAGCTCGGAGATAGAAATCGGTTCGAGATGGACGGGGATCGCCCCGCGGTCGATCCGGGAAACAACCAGGAGGTCGTCTATCAGACGTTGCAACCGCCCGGCCTGGCGTCTTGCGGTCGACAGCAACTCCTGGGCCGTGGCGGTCTCAGGCTGAAGCTCGGGGCGGTTGACAGTATCGAGCGAACCGATGATAGAGGTGAGCGGTGTCCTCAACTCATGGCTAACGGTGGAGACGAAGTCGGTCTTCATCTGGGCCACTTCCTCGAGGCGTCGGGTCATATCTGCCTGCGCCTCGTAACGCCCGATCTGGGAAAGGACCAGGCCGGCAGGTGCGGATAGCGATCCGAGTTGTTCCAGCTGTGTCTCGGTGAAGTCGCCGTTGTATGGATCCCCGATGATGATCGTTCCGACCCTCATCGATTCGACCTTCAGGGGTGAGATCATCGCCTGTCTGATTCCCAGGTCGGTTAGCAAGACGTGGTGGGCGGTCTCGGCTTCGACGTGGTCGATGAAGATGGGCTTGGCGGCACGGAAAGCTTGTGCAATCGCGCCAGGGCCACCAACATCGATCACCAATGGGTCGCTCTCCAGGGGATAGCCGTTGACCCAAATCGGACTCATGACTTCCAGACGATGGCGATCCTGGTTGTAGAGGAGTACGACTCCCACTTGAGCATCGAGGTATTTACAGATGGTACCGATGAGGTGGGGCACGATTTCGGCCAGAGACTCCGCTCGGGCCAGAGTCGCGCTCACTTCGTAGAGACGGGCAAAGTCGAGCCGCTGATGGTCGATCTCCGCCGATCTCTCGGCGGACCGGAGCGTTTCCCGCTCGAATTCCATTCCGACGAGCGCGGTTGCGGCACCCACGGCGATGACCGTCAGAATCAGCCCCAGGACGTCGGTGATCCCGGCTTCAGGGTTGGAGGCGAAGGTGAGGTAAGCAATCTCGCCGCTAATCGCCACAGTGATCATTGCGTGGGCCCACCAGGTGACCAGAAGCCCGGAAACGGCTGCCAGCCCGAACAAGATGGGCAGGGCAGTGTTGGTCATTTCCGGGATGATGGCGATAGCGCCGATCCCGGCGGCGAAGACGAGAAGCCATACAGATGCAATCCATGGGGCGACCTTGGTGGCCATCAGGGATTCCCATCGAAATGCCGTCGATACGGTGAGCATGCCTGCCAGGGCCGCCAGCGGAATGTAGAAGTCAGGTTGGGCGAAGACCGATACCCGTACGGCCTGGGCGCTCAGGATGACGGTCACGAACCACCCGACAGCCGACGCGCGACGCAGCAAAGACCCCCGGAAAGGGGCCATGGCTTTGCGCGCGTTAGTCAGCTCTGTAGTCACAGACTCCGGATTCTCATCGTCTCAACTGTATTCTCGGCACTTATACGTCGATGGTCGAGGATTCAATTTGGCTTTGCGGTCACTTGCAGGCGGGTCTCTTTTCGCTGAGGCGATCGGTGTATCGTCGCCGACCGTCCTCGCTTTGCACGGTTGGGGCCGACGTGGAAGCGATTTCACCAACAGTTTGGTCTCTTTTGGTGCTCTCGCAGTCGATCTTCCCGGATTTGGGGCAACCCCTCCCCCGACGGAGGTATGGGGAGCACGTGAGTATGCCCGGACTCTGAGACCGGTCCTCGAGGAATTTGCGAGTCCTCCACTGGTCGTGGGGCACTCTTTTGGCGGCCGGATTGCCGTGTGTCTTGCTGCTGAGTTTCCCGATTTGGTCGGTCAATTACTGGTCACCGGGGCGCCTCTGGTGCGGATTTCATCAGGCCGCAAGCCATCGCTCCAGTTCCGGTTGGCCCGCAAGTTGAACGACCTGAGCCTTCTCGGCGACGGAACCATCGAGAAAATGAGACGAAATCGGGGCTCCGCCGACTACCGGGCCGCCACAGGGATCATGCGTGACATCCTGGTTCGCCTGGTAAACGAGGAGTATCACGATGAACTCGCCCGACAGCTCAAACCGGTCAAGTTGCTCTGGGGTGAGAACGACACCGAGGTCCCCGTGGCCGTGGCCAAGGCTGCAGCTGAGCTGATCCTGGCGGGAGGCGGCGACGCCGACATCGAAATCGTGGAGGGGGTCGGCCACTTACTCCCAACCAGTGCACCTGACTCGCTCCGCACTGCCGTTGGCGCACTGATTTGAGGTTGGGAACGAGACCGGAACAGATCGTGATCTGGGTTCTGGCACTGGCCTGCGTCGTCGCAGCCGTGCCGGCCGGGCTCCGCTGGCTACGAGTTGCCCAACGCGAGCACTACCTCCCTTCGGTAACCAGGTTTGCGTTCCGGTGGTGGGCGAACGGGCCGATCAACCTGGTACTGATCACCCTGGCGGTGGTCGGTGTGATCGGGGCGTGGTTCTATGTCGGATTGGGCCTACTGGTCGTTTTCTCTCAAGTGGGACCGGTGGGCTTATCGGTCAAGGGCCGGACCTCGCCTCTCTCGTGGACTGCCCGCCTCCGTCGGGTGGCAATTGTCAGCGGTGTGATCTTTCTGATCGTGATCGCCGGTGGAGTCGTCGTATACAGTGCTGCCGTCGTTGTCGGCGCGTTGCTGTTGCTGCCCCTCATAATCGACCTGGCGTTACTGATACTCGCTCCGATAGAAGCGCGAATGGGAAACAAATGGGTTGAGAAGGCGGGGCAACGGCTCCGGGAGTCCGGGGCGCGGGTAGTCGCTATCACCGGGTCTTACGGGAAGACCACAACCAAGGAATATCTTCATCATCTCATCGGTGATGAGGTTCGTTCTGTCGCCAGTCCCGCCTCGTTCAACAACAGAATGGGACTGGCGCGGGCGATCAACGAGCGGCTGGTCCCGGGCACCGACGTTTTCATCGCAGAGATGGGCACCTACGGCCGTGGTGAGATTTCCGAGCTTTGCGCCTGGCTGAATCCCGAAGTGTCCGCCATTGTCTCGATCGGTCCGGTGCATCTGGAGCGATTCCGCACCGAAGAGAACATCGTGGCCGCCAAAGCGGAAATACTCGACGGTGCTCGCCTCGGTGTGCTGGCCATTGACCATCCCCTCCTCGCTGTTCTTGCCGAGCAACGCTCGAGAGAAATGGAGATCGTCACTGTGGGGAGTTCTCCAGCCGACATCGTGGTTGACCTGACGACGCGGCGACTGTCTCGAGGAATCTCCGCTCTCGGGGTGATACCAGATGACGTCTTTGCCACCAACCTCGCCGTGGCAGTGGGGATTGCTGGCGGCCTCGGTATCGAGGTTGATCCGGCCCGGTTTGCCACGTTGCCCCGAGCCGAGCACCGCCAGAGCGAGAGCCTTGGTTCGGGTGGCTTCTTGATAATCGACGACACATTCAATTCGAATCCGGCAGGTGCGGAGCGCGCCCTGAACAGGCTGGTGGAGGTCGCTGCGCAGAACAAACGCGTTCTGGTCACGCCGGGAATGGTCGAGTTGGGACCGCTGCAAGACGAGGCGAATTCTGAGTTCGCCAGACGTGCAGCGGCAGTGTGTGATCACATATTCATAGTCGGGCGGACCAACCGGAGTTCTCTTCTCAGAGGCTCCGACAGGGGGAGCGCTTCGGTTACTGTCGTCGCCGAACGCGAGGATGCCGTTGACTGGGTCCGGGAAAACCTGACTGCCGGTGATGCGGTGCTCTACGAAAACGACTTACCCGATCATTATCCATAGGAGCGAATCGATGGCGGACACGGCCGTGGTATTCGGAGGCCCATCCGACGAGCACGACATTTCCATTCTCACCGGGCTTCAAGTGGCCAGCGCCCTCGGTGAAGCCTCGTGCATTTTCTGGTCGAAGACAGGGGATTGGTTCCTGGTTGATTCAAGTCTCGAGGCCTCTGCATTTGTCAACGGAGTGCCGCCGAAATCGAAGGAACTCGAGTTTCACGCCTCCCCGAGCGGCGGATTCGTCTTGAGGAGGAAATCCCTCCGATTTGATGCGGTGTTCATCGCCTGTCATGGCGGGCCGGGGGAGGACGGCACGTTGCAGGGACTCTTCGATCTCGCCTCGATCCGCTACACGGGCCCGGGCCAGGCGGCATCTGCGCTGGGGATGGACAAGCTGGCCTTCGGTTCGGCGATGGCAAGCGCCGGCCTGAAGACGTTGCCCCGTACGCTGGTCGCCAGCGGCGCTGAGGACGTGCCCGAGTTCGCCGGCCCATACATCGTCAAGCCGCGTTTTGGTGGATCGTCGATCGGAATCGAGATCGCCGACGACTGGGACACAGTTCTCGCCCTGAAGCGAACATCCCGATTCTTTGACCAGGGAGCCGTGGTCGAACCATATCTCCCGGCAAGTCGCGATCTCCAGGTGGCGGTGCGCACGTATCCCATCCTCGAGATATCGGCTATCGAGGCACCGGCGCGGGCTGAAGAGGGCATCTACTCGTACGATCAGAAGTATCTGGCCTGGGGCGGGGAGGTGAGCGGTGGCAGGGAATTGCCGGCCCGTCTCGAGCCCGACCTGGAAACTCGCGTCAGAGATCTGGCAGCGCGGGTTGCCTCGGTGGCGAGCCTGCGTGGAATCTGTCGCATCGACTTCCTCGAGAAAGATGGTGATCTCTACGTGAATGAGGTCAACACGATCCCCGGATCGATGTCGGCCTATCTCTGGATCGATCCTCCACTCGAGAGGTCGACGCTGTTTGCCGACATGGTTGCCGAGGCAGGCCAGGGGCCAACCCGTGTCTTCTCGGTCGCGGGCAGCGATGGAATGGCGCTCCGGAGCGCCGGGACTATCGCTTCTAAGTTGGGATAGGGGTCGCTCTCTTAGAGATGGACGACCGGGCAGGTAAGGGTTCGGGTGATTCCTTCGATAGCCTGGATTTTGGCAACAACCAGCTTGCCCAGGGAGTCAACGTCCTCGCTGGTTGCCTTGACGATGACGTCGTAGGGTCCGGTCACATCGTCCGCGGAGTCGACCCCGTCGATTTTGCGGACCTCGTCTGCGACTATCGCCGCTTTTCCGACCTCCGTCTGGATCAGGACATAAGCTTGCACCAAGTGTTTCTCCATTCGCTCTGGGAGGGCGACTCTAGTCAGCGGTGATGGAGGAGTGCACGGCGAGTCAGTACTAGACCCAATGGGATAAATGTGGCATAGTTATGCCATGGCCAGAATCAGGGTGAGCACGACAGTGGACGAGGAACTTCTCTCTGCGGCAAGGAACCTCAGGTCAAAGCTCAACGACGCCAACCTGATCGATGAGGCACTGGCTTCCTTGCTGGCGACCTACCGCTCGTCCCAGATCGATGCCACATATGCTTCTTACGACGAGCATCCTCTGACCGAGCCCGACGAGTGGGGCGACCTCGCCTCGTTTCGAGAGGCAGCCGGGACTTCATGACCGGACTGCCGGAGCGCGGTGAGGTTTGGTGGTGCGAGTTGCCCCAAATCGGTCGGAGACCGGTGGTGGTCCTGTCGCGCAACGCAACTATTCCCCGCCTCCGTCGCGTGCTCATCGCTCCATGTACCACCAACATCAGGGGTCTCGCCAGTGAAGTGGTTCTCGAAGCCGACCAGGATCCGATCCCGTTGCAATCTGCGGTGAACCTGGATTCGGTCGAAAGTGTGTCGGTCGGTGTCTTGACCCAACGACTCGGGCGTCTTGGCGATGAGAAAATGCGCCAGGTCTGTGCTGCGCTCGCCGTCGCCGTGGATTGCGCCTAAGCCAGTGGTGCTGTATCGCTCTGTTCCAGTTGGCCCGACTACCGGTCGGATGCGGTCAGTAGCCGTCCTGGCCCATACGGACGGTGTCGGCGTAACGCCGGCCGTCCTCCTCGACTATCTCGAAAACGACGCGCTGGCCCTGGCGAAGGGTGCGGAAGATCGAGCCACCCAACGAACCCGATTTGAGGTAGACCTCGGATTTGTCGTCGTCGCGAACGATGATCCCCGCTCCGGTGACCGGGTCATAGATCTTGACGACGCCCTGCGTCACTGATCAGGCCTTTTCGACCTTGCCGGCGCGGATACATGAAGTGCATACCCGGGCACGTCTCGTGTTAGACCCGTGCTTGACCCTGACCCGTTGGATATTGGGCAGCCAACGGCGGTTGTTGCGTTTGTGGGAGAAGCTGACGGTTTTCCCGTAGCTCGGCTCCTTGCCGCAGATTTCGCAGCGATAAGACATGTTCAAAACTCCTGGAATGGTCTGGAAGGCTCACGGATTTGTGGTCCGTTGCGACCGGTCGTCAGGATAGCGGTGTCGCTGACCAAGTCCTAGTTCAGCGTTACCGTAGCTGCTGTGAGTAAGGGACCCGGAACTAGATGGCAACTCTGACCCGTCTCGCCGCTCTGAGTGTCGGCGAAGTTCGGGGTCTGGGAGGTAAACGCACCGAAACCCTGTCCAAAGCCGGCATCCGGACTGTTGCCGATCTTCTCCACCACGTGCCCCATCGTTATATCGACCGCTCGAAACACTCATGGATCGAGTCGATCCCCGTCGGCGAGGAAGTCACCGTCATCGGGCAGGTCGTAAAGGCGAACCTGCGTCGGCTGCGTAAGAAGATGACGATCCTCGACGTTTATATCAGCGACGGGACTGCTTCGATCAAGGCAGTCTTTTTCAACCAACCTTTTCGGGCCGGACAACTCACCGAGGGAACACAGGTGGCATTCTCCGGTGTGGTGACGATTCGAAATCGGGAACGACAATTCAACAGCCCGGCTGTCGACATCCTCGATGCCGCTTCCGAGCCAATGGTGACCGGCCGGGTGGTCCCGATCCACTCGGCAGTCGGCAATATCACCCCGGCGATGATGCGCAGTGCTGTTCACAATGCTGTGTCCAGGTCACGCCCAATCGACGACCCCGTACCCCCGCGACTGATTCGCCAACACAAGCTCATCGACCGGGATCAGGCCTTTGCTGATATCCATTTTCCGGAAGACATGAAGGACATAACTCCAGCGCGCAGCAGGTTGGTCTATGACGAGCTGTTCCGCCTCGAGCTATCTCTTGCGATCAAACAACACCAATATCGGGAGGATTCAAGCGGGATAACGCACACACCGACCGGCGAACTCGTGGATGCATTCATCGGGCGCCTGCCCTATACGTTGACTGGCGATCAGGCCAGGGCATTGGAACAAATCGACAGCGATCTTCGCGAGTCGGTGCCCATGCATCGCCTCCTCCAGGGTGAGGTGGGCTCGGGAAAGACCGTCGTGGCGGTGGCAGCGATGCTCGCCGTTATCGAGAGCGGATACCAGACCGCGGTGATGGCCCCCACTGAAGTGTTGGCTGGTCAGCACTTCATCAACATCGTCGATTTGCTGTCGTCGGCCGGAATGTCGCCCGAAATCCGTGGTCTCGGGTCCGAGTTGGGAATGGACAGCCTCTTCGGCGGCGAAGGCCCGGCTGTCCACGTCGCAATTCTCACCGGTTCCAGTTCACTGGCCAACTACCGGAGCTCCGTCACTAGGGCGCAATTGCTAGAGGATGTGGCGTCGGGCCAGGTCGATTTGTTGATCGGAACGCATGCTCTGATCCAGGAAGGGGTTCACTTCAAGCGGCTTGGCGCCGCAGTGATCGATGAGCAACATAGGTTTGGAGTTTCCCAACGTGTCAAGCTCAAGGCCAAGGCAGGCATCGACGACCCAGACTTGTTGATCATGACCGCGACTCCGATACCCCGGACTATGAGCATGACCATGTACGGCGACCTCGATGTCACCGTTATCGAGGAGATGCCGCCGGGTCGCTCGCCAGTGGCCACCCAGCACCTCCCGAAGAGCGACGAAGAAGCAGCGTGGGCCCTGATCCGCAGGGAGGTTGCCGACGGACGCCAGGCTTTCATCGTTTGCCCGCTCGTCGAAGACTCAGCCAAAATCGAGGCGGTTTCGGCAACCGCCGAGTTCGAACGGATCTCCGCCATCATGTCCGACCTGAGGGTTGGATTGATACATGGACAGATGAAGTCGGTGGAGAAGGAAGCGTCCATGTCTGCGTTCCGTGACGGCCTTGTCGACGTTCTCGTCGCCACCACGGTCATCGAGGTGGGCATCGACATCCCCAACGCCACCGTAATGGTGATCGAAGATGCCGATCGTTTTGGACTGAGTCAGCTCCACCAGCTGCGGGGGCGGGTGGGCCGCGGCTTCCACCCCGGCCACTGCATCTTGCTGGCTGATGCCCTCACCGATGATGGTGATAAGAGGATGGCGGCCATGGTCGAGACGACGGATGGATTCAAACTCGCCAACACCGATTTACGTCTCCGTGGGCAGGGGACCGTTTTCGGCACGAAACAGTCGGGGTTGACAGATCTCAAACTCGCCAATGTGGTTGACGACGAGAGACTACTGATCAAGGCGCGTAAAGATGCCTTCGACATCGTGCGGTCAGATCCGGGCCTCAGTGGTCATCCCGAGCTGGCGGATGAGATCCGTGCGATGCTCGGCGACAGGGCCGAATGGCTATTTCTGAGCTGAGGCCGGTGAAATGAGGATCATCGCCGGGATTGCGGGAGGACGCCGGTTGAAGGCGCCCGAAACCGATGGCACCCGTCCCGCCACCGATCGGGTACGGGAGGCAGTGTTTTCTTCACTGGGCGATCTCGTCGTCGACGCCGTCGTTGTCGACCTCTACGCCGGGTCTGGCTCATACGGTCTCGAGGCGCTATCCCGTGGGGCGTCCTCGGCGACCTTTGTCGAGAACGGCCATGCAGCGATCCGTGCGCTGTCAGAGAACATCCGATCACTGGGGATCGGCGGAGAAATACACAAGTCGACCGTGCGGCAATTCCTCCAGAGCAACAGGGCCAGATTCGATCTCGTCTTCGTGGATCCACCCTGGCCACTGGTCACCGAAGAGTTGGAGCGCGATTTCCTTGCTGTCGACCCTCGTCTGCGTCCCGGAGGAGTGGTCGTTGCGTCGAGGCGTCACACCGATAGAGTGCCGGAAGGCCCCGAAAGTTGGCGGGTTGCCGCGGAGAAACGGTACGGAGATACCAGAATCCTCAGATACCAGAAGGAAACAGAGGGCGAATGACAACTGCGTTGTGTCCGGGGAGCTTTGATCCCCCAACCAACGGGCATGTTGATGTGATCGCGCGGTGTGTTGCGATCTTTGACGACGTTGTGGTGTCAGTGGTGGATAACCCGGCGAAGAACTCGCTGTTCACAGTGGAGGAGCGGGTCGATCTGCTCACATCGATGCTGGGGCCGAAGGTACGAATCACCTCGTTCACCGGTTTGCTCGTCGACCATGCCAATGCCGTTGGGGCCGATGTGGTGGTCAAAGGTCTGAGGTCGATCGACGACTTCGAGTTCGAAAAGCAAATGTCGCAGATGAACGAACATCTGTCGGGTATGGAGACCGTTTTCATGGCCACAAATCCGAATTTCAGTTTCGTTTCCTCGTCGCTGGTCAAGGAAGTTGCCAAACTAGGTGGAGACGTGAGTGAATTGGTCCCGCCCGAGGTGCTCATGACGTTGAAGGAGCGATTCGGATGACAGAAGAGTCAGACATGGAGCAGCCCGAAGTACTCGGGAATGATCCGGCGACACCCGCCGATGTCGGTGAGCTGCAGGACACCGTGGACGACCTCCTGGTTTATCTGCATGAGGCCAAGTCAGTGCCACTCTCCGGGAATGTTCTCGTCGACCGGGAGCTCTTCCTCGGGCTTCTGGAGAAACTCCGGTCCGAATTGCCTGACGAGTTACGGGCGGCGCGTTGGATGGTCCGCGAACGCGAGGCCTTCATCTCACGGACCAACGAGAAGGCGCGCGAGATCGTCGAGAAGGCCCGGGCCGAAGCCGACGAACTGGTGTCCGAGTCGAATATCACCAAGGAAGCTGTCGAAGAGGCAAACATTCTCGTCCGCAGGGCCGAAGGCGAGTCCCGCCTCATGCGACTGGAAACCGAGGATGAGATCGAAAAGCAGCTCCAGGATGCCGAGAACCTGTTGAGTCGCCTTCTCTCGACGGTCAAGAACTCTCGCAATGAGTTACACCAGGCCCGGCCGAAACCACCAGACGTCCCTATCTAGCGAAATGCACGACCAATTGGTGGTCCCGGTCGACAAGTTGGTGGGCACGGTCGGGCGAGAAAGGAAATTCCAGGGGGAGCGTTCGGTTTCATTGCGGCTGGGGGAGGTGATCGTCGATGGGCCGATGAATGTTTCCGGGGTACTCGTGGGTACGACCGAAGGGGTGGATTCCAGTTTTCGGGCTGTGGCGCTGGCGAATCTGGTGTGCACGAGGTGCCTCCTGGAGTGGTCCGAAGAGGTCGAGGCGACCGGGAGCCAGTACTTCCGGACCGAACCCGACGAGGATGGATACGGGATCGTCGACAACGCGGTTGATGTCGGAGCGCCGGCACAAGACGAACTCGCCCTGTCGCTCCCGGCTGTTCCCATTTGCCGGCCCGGTTGTGCCGGACTTTGCCCAACGTGTGGAACCGACTTGAATAGGGATCCCTGTGACGGTCATGGCGACGATTCTGATTCGCCGTTCGCCGTCCTGAAAGATCTATTCGATTCCTGACGAACCAAGGAGAGCACCATGGCGGTGCCAAAGAAAAAAATGTCGCGCTCACGTACCCGTCAGCGCAAAGCGGCATGGAAGGTGACGGCACCTTCGTCGGTCGCGTGCGAGCAGTGTGGTACACCAAAGCTGCCCCATCGCGCATGTCGCAACTGCGGGACTTACGCAGGCCGCGAAGTCATAGACACAAAGTAGACCGTTGGCCCGTATCGCACTCGACGCCATGGGGGGCGACAACGCTCCTGTGGAAACCGTCGCCGGGGCGGTCCTGGCGGCAGCCGATGGCGTCGAAGTCGTCCTGGTCGGGGCCAAAGAGCAACTACAGGACGAATTGTCGTTCCACCACGTCGACATGGAGATCGTCGATGCCGTCGACAGCATCGGAATGGGCGACGATCCCGCACGTGCGCTCAGGGAGAAACCGAACTCGTCGATCTCAGTCGCCGCCCGACTCGTCGCCAGTGGCGATGCCGCCGGAATGGTCTCGGCGGGATCCACCGGAGCTGCGATGGCAGCTGCCGCCATCCTCATCGGTCGGATCAAAGGTGTTGCGAGGCCCTCTATTGCATCGATATTTCCGACGCGAGGCACCCACACTCTCGTGCTTGATTCCGGCGCCAACCCCGAGGTCACCGAAAACCACATCTATCAATTTGCGGTGATGGGTGCCGTAGCGGCAGAAGCGCTCCTTGGTGCCAACAACCCCAGAGTTGGCCTCCTGTCGATTGGCGAGGAAAAAGGAAAGGGCCGTGCCCTGGAGAAGGCTGCGTATGACCTCCTCTCCTCCAGCGACCTGAATTTTGTGGGCAACGTGGAGGGTCGGGACGTTGATACCGACAAGGCCGACGTCTTCGTCACCGATGGATTCACCGGCAATGTGTTCCTGAAGGCGACCGAGGGTGCGGTCCAACTCATCTCGGGTCTCGTCGCCGAGGAACTCGCCAAGCTCTCACCCGAGGCGCGGAGTGAGGCAATGCCCGCGTTGGAGCGGATCGCCGAACGCTTCGATTACGAAACCTACGGTGGCGGGTACCTTCTCGGAGTCGACGGGGTTGTGGTGATCGCACACGGTTCGTCGACCAGAAGGGCGATTTCCAACGCTCTGGCAATGGCGAGCGAGGGAGCGGAGAAGAACATCCCGCAACGTATTCGCCAGCAACTCGACCGATGACACTCGGAGAAATCCTGGGCCATGAATTCGCCGACCCAGCGCTGGTCGAGATGGCGCTGACTCATCGCTCTGTCAGTGCGGAGAGTTCGGGGACCAGCGACAACGAGCGATTGGAATTCCTCGGAGACGCCGTCCTCCAACTGGCGGTGACCGAGAAGATCTACAACGACTACCCGGGTCTGGCGGAGGGAGAATTAGCGAAGGTACGAGCGGCCGTCGTCAGCGGCGAATCATTGTCCCAGGTGGCTAACCGGGTGGGTCTGGGCCGATTCTTGAACCTTTCTGCCTCCGAGGAGAGGTCAGGTGGCCGAACAAAGGACTCGATTCTCGCCAACGCAATGGAAGCGATTATCGGTGCGGTCTACCTCGACGGCGGACTCGATGTTGTGACCGGGATGATTTACAGATTGTGGGGGTCGACGATCGATGACAAAGCGGAGAGCCCTGGCAGACTCGATTTCAAAACCCGCCTTCAAGAAGTCCTCGCAACTCAGGGAAAGCGTCCGAGTTATGAGGTCTCGGGTGTCGGCCCCGACCATGACCGAGTTTTCACGGCCATGGTATTCGTGGACGGAACGGTGCTCGGCTCGGGCCAGGGGCCTTCCAAGAAGGCCTCGGAACAGATTGCGGCCCAACAGGCACTAGAGACGCTCAAGTAGGAGGTCAGAAGTCCTGTAGGACAAAAGGCCCGTCGGTCTTTGCCCGCATACTGAGATACCAAACGGCCATCCCAACACCGATCGAGGCAATTATCAGGCCCTGGACTGCTACCCCGATTGCGATGGTGACACCGAAGGCGATCGACGGTGAGCCTACGAGGAAAAGAGGCACCGCTACCACTTGTATCAACTGCGAGGCGGTGCCGCCGATCAGCCCGATCAGCAGCAAGAACCCGAATGTGGGCCACCAACTCCCCTTTACGAGGTCAAAACTGCGTTTGATCGCCGCGATCGGGCCCAACCCTTCAACAGCGATCACCGGGGCGGTCATGCTCGAGCCAATTGCGAACCAGATACCCGGGATGATCAAAAGTAGAAAACCCACCGAGGTCCCGACTGCGATAATGGCGAGAGCGATGATCCAGACCAGCATCGATGCGAACGCGGCTGCAACGACCGAGCGTCCGGACGGCTGTGTTGCCACTTCCTCGGCCACGGCGCGGGCGGCCACGAGATAGAGGAATCCGTACACGACCGCCGATGCGATTCCAACCCAAATCATTGCCATGAAGAAATCGACCAACAACTCAACTAATTCCTCGTCAGGCATCGATTGGATGACTTCAGGGTTGTTGAGGGTCAGATCGAAGAAGTCGAGTGCGCCGGTCGCGGTGAGCACGAGATAGGAGATCAGGCCAACGACAACGCTGGCCGCGAGCGCCGGCAGCAGCATTGGTCGCCACACCTTGCCCAACATGTTGACCAGGTCGGACAGCGATTCGCCGAAGGATCGAGTTTGTATCTCCATGGGTTCGGTACGGTAGCGATTCGCCCACTATCTCCCCGTCACCCATGCCCGAGTTACCCGAAGTCGAAATCACAAGACGCCATCTCGCTCCTGTTCTCGGCGGCGCACTGTTTGAGGCGGTGGAGGTCACCCATCCCCGCACCGCACGGCACAACCAGAGCAACCCGAAAATCGTCTCCTCACGGCTGCTCGGCCGTCGTGCTCTGGCCGTCGAACGAAGCGGGAAGTTCATCGTGATTCCCCTCGACAACGACATGACAATGGTGGCTCATCTCGGGATGTCGGGGAGATTTGTCGTCGACCCCGATGTCGCGGCTATACACACCCATTTCCGGGCCCGCCTCGACAGCGGCCGCTCCGTCGAATTCGTCGATCCCCGGACCTTTGGATTCATTGCTGTGTTCGACCAGGAGGAGATCGAGACCTCGGGCCTGGCCCGAATCGGGCCGGATGCCTGGGAGAACCCGCCGGATGTGGACACTCTCGCTGCTTCCTTGCGAGGGCGGGTCGCCCCGATAAAGGCGCTACTCCTCGATCAGGGCCCGATATCGGGATTGGGGAATATCTACGCCGATGAGTGCCTGTTCCTCGCCCAGATCGATCCTCGCGCACCGGGTGGCAGCCTCGACACCGGGGACTTGGAGCGACTCCTGATTGCGATACGACAGGTTTTGGCCACCGCCATCGACAACGGCGGCACCAGCCTCGATGACCTCGCATATCTCCTCCCCGACGGCCGGGCCGGTGAGAATCTCAACCGTTTAATGGTGTATGGCCGCGATGGAGAACCATGCCGGCGATGCGGCGAGATCATCGATCGTGTGGTGATCCGGGCCCGATCGACTCACTTCTGCCCTGGATGCCAGGTGAAACATTGAGTCGGCGCGCCATCAGCGCCCGGGTAACCGGTCACGTCCAGGGAGTTGGCTTCCGGCAGAGTTGCCGCCAGGTGGCACGTTCGCGGGGTTTGGACGGTTGGGTGCGGAACAGGCCCGACGGATCTGTCGAAGTGTTCGCCCAGGGGGAGGCCGACGCGATCGACACTCTGGTCGCCTGGCTTTGGTCGGGCCCGTCTGCCGCGAGAGTCACCGGTGTCGAGTCGGATTCGGTTGCGTTCGACACCACTCTGCGTGACTTCTTCATCCATCCCGACCCGGCGAAAACCCACTGAGCAGCCATCCGCTGTTAGCCTGAAGGGGTAATCACATACATGTCATTTGTCAGGAACCATCTGTGTATTTGAAGTCATTGAAACTCGTCGGTTTCAAATCATTCGCGGACCGGACCCACCTCGAACTCCGACCGGGGGTGACGGTAATCGTCGGGCCGAACGGATCGGGCAAGTCCAACATCGTCGATGCAATTTCCTGGGTGATGGGGACTCAATCCACCAAAGCACTCCGCACCGACAAGATGGAAGACGTGGTTTTCGCCGGAACGGCGACGCGGCCCTCGCTGAACAGAGCTGAGGCAACGGTCATAATCGACAACGCAGACCGGACTCTCGACCTCGATCTCGATGAAGTGGCGATAACACGACGTCTCTACCGGGACGGGTCTTCCGACTATGAACTCAATGGTGTGGGATGTCGGCTGCTCGATGTCCAGGAGTTGCTTTCCGATTCTGGCGTAGGCCGGCACCAGCACGTGATCATCGGCCAGGGCCAGGTTGACCGGGTGCTCAACGCCTCACCCGAAGATCACCGGGCTGTGATCGAGGAAGCGGCGGGGATTCTCAAGCATCGAAAGCGGAAGGACAATGCCGAGCGTCGTCTGGAGCGAACCGACGAAGACCTGCTCCGATTGAATGATTTGCTCGGCGAGATCACCCGCCAGATGCGTCCGCTGAGCCGCCAGGCTGGCGCCGCTGAGAAATACCAGGGTCTCAAAGACGAGGTCACGGGTCTCACGCTATATATCTCCGGCCAGACTCTGGCCCGGGTCGGGTCCGATTTGGCCGCCTCGGTCGAAGAGCGAACCTCACTGTCAGAGGAGTTGAAAACCCGCGTCGCCCGAAACGAAGAGCTGTCGGATGATCTCGAACGGCTGACTCACCGCGCCGGTTCGATCGGCATCGACCTGGAGGGGGACAGCGCGGCTGCTGCCGTCCTCGAGACCACTACGGAGCGGCTTCGCCGCCTCGCCTCGGTAGCTCATGAACGTTCCCGTGCCCTATCCGGACGTCGTCAGGCTGTGACCGAGCGTCGTGCCGACCTCGAGTCGGAACGTCTCCTCATACTCAGTGATCTGGATGCCCTGGGAGGCGAGGAGCCGCAGGCGCTAGCGACTGCCGAAAGCAATGAATCCCGATTTCGTGACCTCGAAGCTGAACAACAGGCTATCGCCACCCAGAATGCGCTGTCGCCCGAAGGAGCGCTTGCGGCCGTACGTGGTGAGCTGAGCGTCCTGGAGGCAGCCGAGATCAGAGACCGGAGAGAGCTCGATGCCGTTGAGCGGCGGATCGACGTGGTCACGTCGCAACAGGACGACGAACTGGCCGAGGTAGGCAGAATCAACACCGGGATCCTCGAGATCGACGCCGAACTATCTCTTGTCCAGGTGAAGTACGAGGAGACCCGCAACCGGCGCATTTCCGACCAGGAAGTGTGGACGGCTGCTGAAGAGCGTCACACCGAGGCCCGCATGAACATGTCCGGTGCCGAAGGGCGTCTCGAGGCGATCCGATCGGCGCTGAGCGGCCACTTCGATGAAGAGGCGAGGTCGCGGGTCGAGGCAGCGAAGGGTTCGGTGGGGTCGTTGGTTTCCCGCCTGGATGTTCCCGAAGGCCTGGAAATGGCTGTGGATGCGGCTCTTGGTGCCTGGGCCGACGCTGTCGCCTTTGACGGCGAACACAGTCTCGAAGTGATAGTCGAGTCGATCAAGTCGAATGGCCTCGGAGGTGTTCCGGTGGTTGCCCCCATCGCCACGAGGCCAGAAACCGCCCGCGAGGTGGCGGCGGAACTCGGTCTCGAAGCGCTGATCGACACTCTCGGCACTAAAGCTGATGTCACCCTCGCTTCAGCCTTGCTTGGCGACATCGTTGTCGTGGAGGGCTGGTCGACGGCGTGGAAGATCGTCAGAAAACACCAGCATATCCGGGCGGTCACGCCCGAGGGAGATTTGATAACTGCCAATGGGATCCGGGTTTCCAGTCCCGATGGCGCCGGTGTCGCCATGTTGGAGGCTGCCGAGGTAGCCCTGGAACGGGCGACCACCGATCTGGCCCGGACTGAGTCGCGCCACGTAGCGGCCAAGCGGGATTTCGAAAAGTCTCGTCAGGCCGAGCGTGACCAGCTCGAGGCCGTGGAGGCGTTAGAGGCCCGGCTCAGCGGCGGCTCGGAGGCCATGGACCGATTGCAAAAGTCAGCAGACGCATTGGCGTCGGAGCGGGAGCGACTCGAGGGACGGCAAACAGCCATCCAAGAGGGGTCCAGGGCGCGGATTGGCCACCAGAAGGAGCTGCAGGGTCGGCTGAGCTCGTTGGAAGGCGCCGAGGCCGATCGGATGAGGGTTTGGGAAGAACTCGAGTCGAAACGTATTGCCATTGCGGCCGAGCGCGAAGTGGCTAGGTCTGCCTGGCAGGAGGCATCCGAGACCTTGCGGTCCCTCCGGGAGCGAAAGACCCTTCACCACGAGCGCCTCGCCCGTATCGACGATGAGCTCGCTCGCTTGGATCTGGGTGTATCCGACTCATCGGTTTCCACGGACTCGCTCGACTTCGTGGTCGGGAATGCCCGGGCCGCGGTTGCGACACTCGAGATCCGCCTTGGCGAGCTGAGGATCCGACAGCAGGAATTGCGCGCCTCGAACCGCGACGCTCTGGGCTCGCTGGAGACGGCGCGGACTGAATATGAGTCCGGTCGGAGCCGGATTGAAGAAATCAGGGCGCGAATCGCTCAACTCGATGTCCGCACGACTGAACTCCGTCTGCAACGGGAGGCGATCGCTGAGCGAGTCCGTCGGGATGCCGATGCCACCGTTGAGGATGCGCTGGCCGCCCCGCGACCGGATTTGCCCGAGGATGCCGACCTCGAAGCTCGCCTTGAGTCCCGTCTCGTCGAGTTGCGACGACTGGGGCCGGTCAACCCGCTTGCGGCCCGGGAGTACGCCGACCTCAAAGAGCGCCACGACTTTCTCGGCGATCAAATGGCCGATGTCGAGTCGTCCCGACAGGAGCTTCGCAAGGTGATATCTGCTCTCGAGGGAGAAATCGAGCTCCGTTTCCAGGCGGCATACACCGAAGTAGCCGAGGCCTATCAGAAGTACTTCTCGATCCTTTTTCCCGGCGGCAAAGGACGGGTGCATCTGGTCGAAGACGATAACGGGGTTGCCGGACTCGAGATTCATGCCCAACCACTCGGAAAGAAGGTCAGCCAGTTGTCGCTGCTGTCCGGTGGGGAGAGAAGCCTCGCCGCTCTGGCGTTTCTCTTCGCAGTGTTCGAGGCACGGCCCAGCCCGTTCTATGTCCTCGACGAGGTCGAAGCTGCCCTCGATGACTCCAACCTGAGGCGTTTTCTCAAGATCGTCGACGAGTTCCGACTACAAGCGCAGCTGCTCGTTGTCACCCATCAGCAGCAGACCATGGAAGCCGCCGATGTCCTCTATGGCGTGACGATGGAACCGGGTGGCTCATCCAAGGTCGTTCGCAAGGTGATGTCCGGGGCCGATGTCGCCAGCGTGGCGTAGCGTTTAGCCTGCTTCGGGAAATGGACACCACCCAGCTAATCGTCCTGATCGTCGTGGCGGTTGCGGTTGCCGGCCCTATCTGGTTTCTGGCCTCGCGACGGAAGACTCCATCGGGGATTTCGTCGACGACGACCAAACCGGCGCGCGGGCTCGGGGGCGCTCTACGAAACATCTGGGGAGGTGGGTTGTCCGATGACAGCTGGGACGCCCTCGAGGCAATGCTCCTGTCAACAGACCTGGGAGTGGCCGCGACACAATCCGTGGTGTCTGCTGTTAGGAAGCGGTCGCCGGAGTCGGTGGAGGACGCCTTGGGCGCGGTTGGAAGCGAAATTCGCGGGCAACTCATGCAAAACGATCGGAGTCTCGATCTCTCCGGGAAACCGGCGGTCGTCCTTGTGGTCGGGGTCAACGGATCGGGTAAAACGACGACCATCGCCAAGCTGGCAAAACGATTCAAGGACCAGAACCTGGCAGTTGTGCTGGGAGCAGCTGATACCTTTCGGGCGGCGGCGGCGGAGCAATTGACGACATGGGGCGATCGTCTCGGATTCCGGGTTGTCCGGGGAAGTGAGGGCGCCGATCCGGCGTCGGTGGCCCATGACGCATTGACCGCGGCGCAATCATCCAACACCGACGTCCTGCTTATTGACACCGCCGGCCGACTCCACGGAAAGAAGAATCTCATGGCCGAACTCGGGAAGATCTATCGGGTCGTCGGGGGTGACAAGGGGAGTGTTGGTGAAGTCCTCCTGGTACTCGATGCGACCGCCGGCCAGAACGGCCTGGCGCAGGTACGCGAATTCGCTTCGACCGTGCCGTTGACGGGGATCGTTCTCACCAAACTCGACGGCACCGCGAGGGGCGGAATAGTCGTTGCAGTGGAAAAGGACCTCGGGGTCCCGGTTAAGTTCGTAGGTGTCGGGGAGGGCATGGATGACCTCCAACCTTTCGATCCGGACCGGTTCGTGGCAGATCTGATGGAGGCATCATGAAGAATCAGGAGCTATTTGAAGGTGCACGGGAAGCGGCCGAATTCGCCTACGCGCCGTACTCCGACTTTCGAGTCGGCGCGGTCGTGGTGGCCGACGACGGTCGGGTTTTCACCGGGGCCAACATCGAAAACGCCGCGTTTCCATCATCGTCCTGCGCCGAGGCGACCGCCATCAACACTGCTGCGGCAGCCGGGGTCCGAAAGATTCAAATCGTTGCCGTGGCTTGTATCGACACCGACGACGTCGAGGGCGCCTACCCCTGTGGCCGATGCCGCCAGATCATGTCTGAGTTCGACGTCGACCAGGTCCTGGTCACCGCCAGCCCCGGCTCAGAGGAACGAACCCACACCCTCGACGAGCTATTGCCACATCGTTTCAGCCTCTAAATCGCCGCCCGCTCTGGTTTGCTTGCTGGAAGGCGGTTCGACCAGCCGGTTCGAATTTCCAAGCAACTCCGGGTTGGACGCGTCGAAACGGACGGTTTCCCGTCTTTCTCGCTGGTCGTTTGGTTGCTTGTCGGGTCGGTCGGTTGCGGGGTGTGGGGAAGGGCCACCCCTAGGTTCTGACTCCAGCGCTGGCACCGGCTAGGTCAAGACCCACGGGAGCATTGTCGTCCATAAGTTTTCGGAGTTCGCCATCGGCCGTGGTCGGCATGGCGGAACAGTTCGAATCCTCGTTCGTGGATGACGATGTAGTGGTGGAACCGTACCTCGGCAAACTGTCACTTGGGTGCTGTCGCCCTATTTCGAACCCAGGATCACGAAGTATTTGGATCGCCTAACGGCGAGACGTTCCGCACGACAGGGAACCCCGAAATCCGCACTGATCGCTTGCGCGATGTCGTCAGCCGAATCCTTCGTAAGGCCGTGGCCCTTCTTTCCGGGTTTGAGTTCGCCTTCTACCAGGTAGAAGGCCCCACCAGGCGCCAGGACCCGAAACAGCTCGCCCAGGCCTGTATCACGGTCGGCCCAATGGTGGAAGGTGGCGATCGACCAGACGGCGGTGAAGGCCTCGTCGTCGAATGGAATGGCCTCCGCCGATCCCTCCTTGACAACGGCTGAGGGGACTCGTCTCGATGCTCTTATCACCATCGAAGGGCTGGAATCGACCCCACTCACCGACTCCGCTCCCGCGGCATCGGCTGCTTCCAGAGCGGCACCGGGGCCGCAGCCGATATCGAGAACCCGATCACCGGGGCCGATCCCGGCGAACCTAACCAACTCCAAATTCCGCTTGGCGTTTCCCTGGACGAGAGAAAAAGCCCATGACTTGAATCCGGACCATCTCTCGATCTCGGAGTGGGCCACGTCTATCGGTTCTCCAACGCCTCGATCAATTTGGGCAGCACGTTGTGGACATCGCCGACGATCCCGAGGTCGGCCACCGAGAAGATCGGTGCGTCCGGATCTTTGTTGATGGCAATGATCGTCTTCGAGTCTTTCATCCCGACCAGATGTTGCATCGCACCTGAGATACCGGCCGCGATATAGACATCTGGTTTGACGGTTTTTCCGGTCTGGCCAACCTGTTTCGCATAAG
>DATDCF010000010.1:0-8599 GCA_036524475.1 Acidimicrobiia bacterium
ATGCCTCTCGTAAAGCACCCGTAGCGCGCCCGCATCGCCCTCGGCGATGGAGGACACGAGCTGCTGGTCGGACGCATTACGCATCCCGTCGGAACGCATACCCTTATTGTCGACGGACGAGCCCGAATCGGTTCACGAAACAGTGAGAAATTTTGCGGACTGGTCGTCATGTCAGGCGGTGCCGGTGGCGGCGCATGCTCGGTGCCTTAGCCCTGACCAGTAGCAGGACCCGTTGTCGGTGATCATCCGCCTCGAGGTGTTGAACCAGGCGGCGGCCCGGGTCCAGAGGCGGCGAGATTGCCTGTTCAGATGGTCAATGCTCCCCCGGACCTTAAAGCAGCCGTCGCGGTCGCAGCGGGGTGGATCTGCGAGATACTGGCCAGCTTGCACGGTTGTGGCACGGCCTAGCCTCAAGCCGAGTTTTCACCGAACCGTAGGCGCGAGTACCGGTATCTCTGCTGACACATCGCTGCAGCGCTCTGGCTGGAGCCAAGTTGGGAGCCATTCGCTGTGGAATCCTACGGACGCTAGGGACGTCAGTGGACTGAAGAGGCCACACGCCCACGCCAGATCGACGCTCGTGAATGCCCGTGGACGCCGCTTGGAGATCTACGGATCAGGAGGTGGGGGGTTCAAGTCCTCCCGAGCGCGCCGACGGGTTCAGGCATTCTGTCGGCTCCTTCCCCACTCCACCCCTATGGCGATTGCTGCCGAGGCAAGCATGATGGTGCTGCCGACAATCGAAAGGCGTCCGAAATTCGCCCCGGCGACGGCCACGCCTCCAACTATAGGCCCGAACACTCTCCCCATGGCCATTGACGCCTGGGCATCACCGACCCGCTCCGTCGGGGTTAGAGACTTCTCCGCTAACAGTTTTATCATTGCCGGAACATAGACCCAGTAGGAGAAGCCCCAAATCGTGATCGCAACTACGTAGACGACCGGCGCACCCACATTCCCGATAATCAGCGCCGATCCTGCGGCTCCGAGGAGCCAGACACCGGCGCGGCCGGCCCGCGCAGTGATTCTGGTACCTAGCACTCCGGCGACCGCGTTCAGGCTCAATGCCCACGCCACGGTGACGGCTGACAGTCCGACGAACTCAGTGCCGATCGCACCGCTGAACACGAACACCGCTGAGCCACCCAGAGTTAGAAGAAATAGACCCGCCAGAAGGATGCGGTTAGACCTCGATCCGCTGACGGTTCGGCCGACCCGGGGAAGGTCACCGAAGTCGACGGGAAACATGATTGCGACCAGAGCGATAACTGAGAGGGCGACGAAGACCAACTTGTAACCACCCTGAGTCGTCATCCAGCCGAGTATCGGCGAAACGACCGCGGCAGTGACGGGGGCGATTGCGGCGACATCACCGATTCCGGTCGAGTGGCGGGTGGCGTCGGCCCAGGCGATCCAGGTCAGTGTTCCCATCCCGACGCCTGCGAGGACTCGGGTGGCGAGGAGCAGCGGGAAGTTCGGCACCACAGCCGATGCCGTACATGCGATTGCGACCAGGATCAGACTCCCATAGTGCAATCTCCTCCGGGGCCTCAGGAACCGCCCGGCGAGAAATGACGCGGCTGCAAAACTGGCGACCTGCGCGGTGCTCAAGAGCCCGGTGACACCGAGCGGTGTTCCGAGACGGGTAGAAACATCCGGGAGGAGAAACGGAGTCGCCGCAAAAACGGCTGCCACGACCGCTGCTCCTGCGAGGACGCCGGCTGAAGCATCGGGCCGGACGGCCTGAACAACGCGAAGAGGAAGGGTCATGAGGCTGCCAGTATGGAAGCCTCGAGGCCCTTCCCCTTGCTATTGCGGTCGCCTTTTTGCGGCCGCCTTACGCTAAGTCAGCGAGTGCCGGCTCAGGTAGCAGTCTTGTTGCTGCCCATGTTTGCGTATAGGACTATCGCCAGAGCTGCGACGCCCACCTGGACCGCAAGTTTGATCCAGTCGATTCCGCCTGTCTCGTCGCCACCGAGCGCTTGATAGATGAAGCCTCCAACCAGCGCACCGACCGCGCCGACCAGTATCGTTATCCCCATCGATAGATTCTGCTTGCCGGGCATCACCAAACGGGCCAACGGCCCGATGATGATTCCGGCGACAAGCGCTCCGATGATCGTTCCCAGCACATCGCCCATATTTGTCTCCTCAATCTCAGGTTGACCGTTACCTTACCCTTGAGTCACGTTCTCCAACCGCCCAAATGGACCAGGGTTTACCTCCATGACCAGGATGTTTGGTAACAGGCCGTCGGGGTAAATGCCACCCAACCGGCGATGAAGGGAATGCCATGACCTGCGAACACGAACACTGCTCCTGTCTCTCCGACGAGGGATCCCATTGTTCTGATTACTGCCGCGATCACGCGGCGGGCAACCACAGCTTCGATGACTCAGGGTGTGAATGTGGTCACGCCGAATGCGTCGGCGCCCTTTGATCAATCCGGGCTGGTCCGGAATCGCTTCAACTGGTGGGCGGCCTGATCCCGGACCCTGGTCTGGAGCCAGGCGGTAGAACCGAGCAATTTACCGGGGAGGCCCAATGCCTGCCGCGACCAAGCCGCCAGGTCGAAGTCGTCTCGATGATGGATGATCAGGCCTTCGGTGAATTTGAAAGTCGCATCGATCCGATTGTGGACCGGCCTCCGTTTCGGTCCGAATACATAGCGAGCTTCCCAATGGGCAGAACCTTCTTCTCCAACCACGTTTATCCCGGAATACTCGACTTCGACGTCATTGTCACCGGCGCAGAACATCCGCCACATGTCACCGATTTCGTCACCCCGGAGTTTGAAGACCGGGTCTTCGAAAGTGGCATCAGGGTGGTAGGAAGCCGCCATTACGCCAGCTTCGCCCGCTTGAAAACCAGCGTAGAAGTTCTCGATTAGAGCCACGTAGTCAGACATCTCCGCCCCGCGGCCCCGCCGCAATCGTTGCTGTCGGCGCCGGGCACGACTCTGCGGTCTCGCCGCCACAACATTCGGCCTGGTTCAATCCGAACATCGGACATCCTCCGCGCAGGCAAGCAGCATGTCCGTGTAAATAGCCGAGATCGGATTGGCACCAGGCGCAGGTCATCCGAAGAGGCTATCGAAGATGTGCCCTGGATTGGGCTATTGAAGATCACCGAATTCCGCATTCGCCCGGGAGGCAGCCTGGCCCCGGTTGGCAACATCCATCTTGCGGATGATGCTCGAAACGTGGACACCAGCCGTTTTCTCGCTGATGAAGAGATCTCGGGCAATCTCGCGGTTGGTGGCACCCAACTTCAGAAAAGCGAGAACCTCGACTTCTCGATTGGTCAGGCCATAGAGCGACGCCGGTGTCGGTGCGGGCCGAATTCCGTGCTCATTGATCAGGTCGGTCAGTAGTTGGCTGAGCAAGGGAGCGCGCCACCGTTCGGCGTTATCGAGCAATTCTTCGAGCACCTGGTCTATGTCAGCGTCCGGTTCACTGTCCAGAGTCGACTCGAGCCAGCGGAAACGGCAACATGCGGAAAAGTACGGAACCTGGATTCCGTCCCACAAGATCGCGGGAATTATCCTATTCGGTGAGCCACACCTTTTTCGGGCCTTCGATCAGTTTGGTGGCCCCAGAGGGTCCCCAAGATCCCTTGGGATAGATGTGAACCGGTCGATCATCCTTGAGCACGGGTTCGATGATTCGCCAGGCCTGCATCACACCGTCGATTCGAGCAAACAGCGATTGGTCGCCACGCAGGGCGTCGCCGATGAGACGATCATATGGATCCCTTCCTTCGGTTCGATTGTGTTGGAGATGGAGTTCAACCGGTCCGCTCACCATGGTCGGCCCGGGCGTCTTTGCCTGGAGTGACAGGTTGATCCCCGTTACCGGGTTGGTCCTGAAGGTGAGTCGGTTCGGTGATGGCTGGAGATTCTTGTCGGCGAATAGCGCCCGAGGTGGGCTGACGAACTCGACGACAGCCTCGGTGACCGTTGCCGCCAGGCCCTTGCCCGCACGGATGATCCAGGGTACGCCGGCCCACCGCCACGAGTCGATCTCGACCCTGACAGCGGCGTAAGTTTCCACATTTGAATCAGGTGCTACCCCGGGCTCGCCCCGATAGCCTTCATACTGCCCCCGGACGATGTTGTCGGGTGCAATGGCTCTGATAGCTTCCAGCACCTTGACGCGCTCGTCGCGCAGGGCGTCAGCGGATTCGGACACCGGAGGCTCCATCGCCAGCACCGAGAGGACCTGGAGGAGATGGTTTTGGATGACATCGCGTACCGCTCCGACCTCCTCGTAAAACGATCCACGCCCCTCTACGCCGAAGTCTTCGGCAAGTGTGATTTCGACACGCCGTACATACTGTCGGTTCCAGACCGGCTCCAGAATCGTGTTTGCAAACCTGAAGACCATCAGGTTCTGAACGGCTTCCTTCCCGAGAAAGTGATCGATCCGGTAGACCCGATCTTCGGGGTAGTACCGATGGACTATCTCACTGAGTGTTGTGGCGGAGGCGGTGTCACGGCCAAACGGCTTCTCGACCACCACCCTGCCCCGTTCATGGAGGCCGACAGATGCGAGACCGGAAATGACGTCATCAAAAAGCGAGGGCGGGATGGCAAGGTAGGAGACGGAGCACTTCCGATCACCAACCCTCCGGGCAATCTCGGTAAACGTTGCCGGGTCTCGATAATTGCCCGAGACATAGCTGAGGCGATTCGCCAGCCTCTCGAATACCGCGTCATCTATGACCTCCCCGGCCTCCTCCAAGGCGCGGTGGGCATGCTCGACCAGCTCCTCATCGGTCCACTCGCTGGACGCAACGCCGATGACCGGCATTTCGAGCTTCCCGGCGTCGGTGAGGTCATACAACGCAGAGAAGAGCTTCCGGCGGGCCAGGTCGCCGGTAATGCCGAACAGAATCAAGGCGTCGGCGTAATCGACACCACCCTTGTCGGGCTTCATCAAGCTACGACAACCGTCTTGGCATTGAGGAACTCCTTCATCCCCAGGTCAGCCAACTCGCGGCCGTATCCCGACATCTTGATCCCTCCAAAGGGGAGTCTCGGGTCTGAGGCGACGAAGGCGTTTACGAAGCAGGCACCGGCCTCGAGGCGGTCTCGAGCTATTTCTTCACCGCGGGTCGTATCGGCCGTGAAAATCGCCGCCCCCAGGCCGAATTCGGAGTCGTTGGCGATCTGGATCGCGTGATCGGCGCTCTCCGCCGCGATCACCGCTGCCACCGGCCCGAACGTCTCCTCCCGATAGACGGCAGCACCGTTTTCGACGCCAGCCAACATTGTCGGCGGGTAGAAGGCACCGTTGCCTTCCGGTACCCGTCCACCGATCACGAGGCGTGCACCGGAAGCCACGCTCGATTCCACCTGGGCATGTAGCTCGTCACGGAGATCGACTCTCGCCATCGGTCCCAGCGTCGTGTTGTCATCGAGCGGGTCGCCGACAACAGCTGAAGACAGCTTGCTCGCCATAAGTTCGGTGAACTCGTCGATCACAGCCTTCTCCACGATGAAACGCTTTGCCGAGATACATGACTGACCACCATTGATCAAACGGGACGTCGCACATGTCGCGGCGGCCTGCTCGAGATCGGCGTCGGCGAGCACGATGTAGGGGTCTGAACCGCCGAGCTCGAGTACCGTCTTTTTGAGAAGACTCCCGGCTTTCCGGGCCACGGCTCGCCCTGCGGCATCCGATCCGGTGAGAGTCGCTGCCACTACCGCAGGATGTTCGAGCACCTCGTCGACCCGTGAAGAGGGAAGCACCAGTGTCCTGAACAACCCGTCGGGAAAACCCGCCTCGGTGAATATACGGTCGATTTCGAGGGCGCAACCCGTCACATTGGAGGCATGTTTCAAAAGTCCAGCATTACCGGCCATGAGTGCGGGGGCGGCAAACCTGAACACCTGCCACAAGGGGAAATTCCAGGGCATCACGGCCAGGACGACTCCTAACGGACGATATGCGACGTAGCTCTTGGTCCGATCGGCCTCGATGTGGATGTCCGAGAGGATCTCCGATGTCTTTTCCGCGTAGTGACGACACGCCCAGGCACATTTGTCGACCTCACCCCTCCCCTGGACGACGGGTTTTCCCATCTCCACCGCCATTAGCCGGGCCAGACTCTCCCGGGACTCCTCGAGCAATTCTGCGGCCCGCATCATGAGTGGCGCACGCTCTTCGATCGTCCGCCGGGACCACTCCCTTTGCAGGTCGGACGCCCGCTCGATGTGGCGTCGGACATCATTAGCAGTGGTTTCCTCAAAGGAGGCAAGGACCTCACCGTCGGTTGGGTTGGTCGACTGAATCAAAAGAATCTCCTCGGAGGTGTGTCAGGAACGCGCTCTCGTCCGATGTTAAAGCGATGCCGGCTGCCACGTGCGAATCCGCCGGTTACCCTTCCGCCATGGCGAGTTTCTTGGGTTTTGGCGGATATGTTCCCGAGCAGGTGATGACCAACCACGATTGGGCGCAGTTGGTGGATACGACCGATGAGTGGATCGTTCAACGGACCGGAATCAAGGAACGCCGCATCGCGGCCCCCGAGGAGTCGACGTTGACTCTGGCAGCCGACGCCTCGATCATCGCCCTCGCCGACGCCGGGCTCACGCCAGACGATGTAGACGAGATCATCCTGGCTACGGATACGCCTGAGATGTACACGCCTGACACCGCGGCGTTGCTCCAGGATCGTTTGGAATGCCGGAATGTGCCTACCTATGACCTCGGGGGAAGTGGCTGCGCAGGATTTGTGCAGGCCCTGGACGTAGCTCGGAGCAGGATCGCGTTCGAGCCCAAGCGAATACTCATCGTGGGCGTCGAGTTGATTACGCGGATGGTCGATTGGAAGGATCGATCTACGGCTGTCCTCTTCGGGGATGGGGCCGGCGCCGTGGTCCTCGGACCGGACGGGGGCCGGGCCGAACTCCTCGACGTTGTGAGTGGTACCGAGGGCCGATACGCCGACATCCTGACCCTCGCCAGTGGTGGCACCAGGAATCCTTTCAACGAGCTGACACTGGCGAGCGGTGAGTACAACAAGGTGATAATGGATGGCAAGCGGGTCTTTATCGAAGCGGTAAGGCGAATGAGCGAAGCCACGACCCAGGTACTCGACCGCATCGGTAAGTCGATGTCTGACGTATCGCTGGTGATTCCCCACCAGGCCAACCTCCGAATCATCGAGGCTGTGCGCAAAAAGCTGGGCGTCCCCGAAGAGCTTGTGTATGTGAATGTCGACAGATATGGGAATACCGGCTCCGCCACTGTGCCGTTTGCCCTGGCCGAGGCAATCAACAACGAGCGAATCGAGAAGGGCGACCTTGTCGTCTTGACCGCGTTTGGCGCAGGATTCCACTGGGCCGCGGCAGCGGTCCAGTTTTAGACGCCGTCAGTCGGGCGAAACACGCCCTTTTCATATGCCAGCGCGGTCAGCTCGTGTCTGCTGGCCACACTCAGCTTCTCAAAGATCTTCGACATGTGGTTCTCGAGCGTTTTCACCGTGATCCCCATGCGTTGTCCGCAATCTCTGTAGGTGTAACCACGCGCGATCAGGTTGACCACCTCCCTCTCACGCGGAGTAAGGCGGGCGAGAGCGCTGTCGGCGATTGTCTCGTCGATGTCGAGTAGGTACCCCGCCACCTCAGGTGAGACCGGTCGGGCGCCCGCGGCGGTCTGACGTATCAGGTCGGGGAGGTCAGATCCGATGGTCGTCTTGGTTATATAGCCATCGACACCGCTGTCGAGCAACCGCATCACGTCGTCGCGGGACGTAGACACAGTCAGGGCCATAAAGAGGACATCCGGGCAAATGGGGCGGACGGCGTCGATCACCACCGAACCTCCCCCACCGGGGAGATGGACGTCGAGCACCACGACATCGGGGAGTCGCTCGCAGATCAGTTCGATAGCAGCCTCGGCGTTGTCGGCCTCTCCGACCACATCAAAGTGTGGCTCGAGGATTGCCCTTGTCCCCGTGCGCACGATGTCGTGGTCGTCAACGAGGAATATTCGGAGGCGCTCATCCATCAGTCTGTCCCACGGTGATCTTCACCTCGGTGCCGGTCTCAGTGGAGTCGACGTCGACGAGGCCGCCAACGGGATCAACCCTCTCGGTCAATCGTTGCTGGACCCGTTTGCGGGAGTCGGCGTCCAGCTTGCCGGGACCACCATCACGCACGTGGATGAATGCGTAGCCCCCCTGGAACTCGGAGAAGATTGCGATGTTGTCCGAGTGCGAGTGTTTGACGGCATTGGTCATCGCCTCCCGGGCAGTCTCGATTGCCAGCGCTAGTGATCGGTTGAGTTCGGCGTCATCGCGGATCACTGCCTCGATGGCAACGCGATGGGTGTCTTCGATATCGTCCCGGACTTCGAGGAGAGCGGCGCGGAAGCTCTGCTGGTAGGGCGATCGCCATTGCTCGATGGTCCTCCGCAGTTCTCGTTCCTGACGACGGGCCAGGTATCGGGATTGGTTGGGGTCGTCGGCACCGATTCGGATTGCATGGAGGGTCTGCAGGACCGAGTCATGGAGACTTTCGGCCAGGTTGGACCTGTTCTCTTGGACCGCACGTCTTGCCTGCTCCTCGGCGAGTTGTTGTCGCGCCTCC
>DATDCF010000011.1:0-5966 GCA_036524475.1 Acidimicrobiia bacterium
GATCGTGTCGCGAACGGTCACCTACACCATCGTCGCGGCACTGCTCGCAGTCGCGTTCTTCGCCGTGGTGACCTTGCTGGGCACCCTTATTCCCGTCGAAGACGGCAGCTGGCAGGTTGCAGGCTCGACTCTCGTGGTCGCTGCGTTGTTCAACCCGGCGCGCCTCCGGGTGCAGCGTCTCGTGGATCGTCGGTTCAACCGGCGGCAATATGATTCGCAGCTGGTGTCGGCAGCGCTGACCGAGCAGATCCGCGACGAAATCGACCCACTGGCGATAGGCGAGGCATGGGCTCAGGCAGTGGAGTCCACGCTGCAGCCCTCGGGCATCTCGTTCTGGTTGAAGGACCATACGGCCGGAACGTAGCGACGGGCCACTGGCCTCGAGGGCGCAAGACCCGACCGGGTCTGCTCCAGGGCGAGCGTCGGGCGAGTACGGAACCCAATTTCCCCAGGAATTGACATAATGGGTTCTACGTTTACAAAGTGGAGAAGGTGACGCAGACAACGGCGAAGAAACGGGCCCCGCTCCCCGTTGAGTTCTATCGCTCGGCGGTTGGCAAGAAATGGGTCATGGCCGTCACCGGGATATTGATCATTGGATTTGTCCTCGCCCACATGGTGGGGAACTGGAAAATCTTCCTCCCTGATGTCGACGGAATACCTGACATCGACGTGTACAGCGACGCGCTCCGCCAATTGTTTGTCCCGTTCCTCCCCCACACCGTTGCCCTCTGGATTCTCCGCACCGGCCTCATCGTGGCCTTCCTTCTCCACATCCATGCCGCCTACGCGTTGACAGTGATGAACCGGCGTGCCCGCCCAACCAATTATCAAGCCCCCCGCAATTACATCGCCGCCAACTATGCGAGCCTCACCATGCGCTGGAGCGGCGTTATTTTCCTGCTATTTCTCATCTTCCACCTGGCCGACCTCACCTGGGGAATCGAACCGGCGGCGACGGCCGTCTGGGAGCACGGCGAGGTCTATGCCAACTTCGTGGCGACCTTCAGCCGCGCACCGGTGACCATTTTCTACGTCCTCGCCATGATTGCCCTCGGATTCCACCTCTTTCACGGAGCCTGGTCGATGTTTCAGAGTCTCGGTCTCAACAACCCCCGATTCAACGTCTGGCGCCGTTACTTTGCGATTGGCCTGGCTGTCCTGGTAGTGGTGGGCAACAGCATCATGCCCCTGGCCGTCCTTTTCGGATTCATCGAGTGAGGAAATGACAAAACTAGACGCCAGGGTTCCACCCGGACCGATCGAGGAAAAGTGGGACAACCACAAATTCTCGGTCAAATTGGTCAACCCGGCCAACAAGCGAAAGTTCAAGATCATCGTGGTAGGCACCGGCCTGGCAGGGGCGTCAGCCGCCTCGACCCTCGCCGAACTCGGCTACGAGGTCGACGCGTTCACTTTCCACGACTCCCCCCGCCGGGCTCACTCGATCGCGGCCCAGGGTGGAATCAACGCAGCCAAGAACTACCGGAACGACGGAGACTCGGTTTACCGCCTCTTCTATGACACGGTCAAGGGTGGCGACTACAGAAGTCGTGAGGCCAATGTCTACCGCCTGGCCGACGTGTCACTGAACATCATCGACCAGGCCGTCGCTCAGGGTGTCCCTTTCGCACGGGAGTACGGGGGGATGCTCGACAACCGATCCTTCGGTGGGGCGCAGGTAAGCCGCACCTTCTATTCGTCGGGACAGACAGGGCAACAACTCCTTCTCGGCGCCTATCAATCGCTGATGCGACAGGTCGAGGCCGGCAAGATAAACCTGCACACACGCTCCGAGATGCTCGATCTGTTGACCGTCGATGGGCGAGCCGTGGGGATCATCGTTCGCGACCTCATCACAGGCGAGATCAGCAAACACACAGCCCACGCCGTGGTCCTCGCCACCGGCGGCTACTCCAACGTGTTCTATCTCTCCACCAATGCCATGGCTTCCAATGTGACCGCTGCCTGGCGTGCCCACCGTCGTGGCGCCGCCTTCGCCAATCCGTGTTTCACCCAGATCCACCCGACCTGTATCCCGGCATCAGACGAGTTTCAATCGAAACTGACTTTGATGTCGGAGTCGCTCCGCAACGATGGGCGCATCTGGGTGCCCAAAAAGGCTGACGAGAAACGCCCCGCAAATCAGATTCCGGAGTCGGACCGTGATTACTTCCTGGAACGGGTCTACCCGGCCTTTGGCAACCTGGTACCGCGGGATGTGGCCAGCCGCGCCGCCAAACGACAGGTGGACGGGGGCAAGGGCGTTGGCCCGCTCAAGAACGGCGTTTACCTCGACTTTGCCCAGGCGATTGCCCGTGACGGAGAGGCGGCGATCGCCGATCGCTACTCCAACCTCTTCGAGATGTACGACCGGATCACCGATGAGGACCCGTATCAGGTGCCAATGCGGATCTACCCGGCTCCGCACTACACGATGGGTGGCCTCTGGGTCGACTACAACCTCATGACCACGATTCCGGGCCTCTATGCGATCGGTGAGGCAAATTTCAGCGACCATGGGGCAAACCGGCTCGGTGCGTCGGCCCTGATGCAGGGTCTCGCCGATGGCTACTTCGTGCTTCCCTACACCATCGGTGACTACCTCGGCCAGTTCCTCAACCAGCCGGCGCCAGACCCCGACGATGCGGTGTTCGATGCGACAGCCAACGGAGTCGAGGACTCGGTGCGGGAGTTATTGGAGAACGGCGGCACCAGGTCCGTGGATCACTATCACAAAGAGCTCGGCAAGATCATGCTCGAATATTGCGGAATGGCGCGGAGCGAGGCCGGTCTCAACAAGGCGATTGCCGAAATCCCCGATCTCCATCAGGAGTACAAGAAGGATGTCAAGGTCCTCGGTAGCGCAGACTCCCTGAACCAGAGTCTGGAGAAGGCACAAAGGGTCGACGACTTCTTCGAGCTCGCCGAACTGATGTGCATCGACGCCCTCGACCGGGAGGAGTCGTGTGGCGGGCATTTCCGCGAAGAGCATCAGACCGAAGAGGGCGAAGCAGTACGTGACGATGTCAACTTCGCCTATGTGGCTGCCTGGGAGTGGACCGGCGACTCTCGATCGCCGCAGTTGCACAAAGAAGAACTCGAATTCGAGACTGTTGCCTTGACTACCCGGAGCTACAAATGAACATCGTGCTCCAGGTTTGGCGGCAGAGTGGCCCGAACGCCGACGGTGGGTTCAAGACTTACCAGCTGCCAAACATCTCAGAGGAGATGTCGTTTCTCGAGATGCTCGATGTCCTCAACGAGGGTTTGATCGATAAGGGTGAAGAACCGGTGGCATTCGACCACGACTGCCGGGAGGGAATCTGCGGCAGCTGTGGCGTGATGATCGACGGGCAGGCTCATGGCCCCCAGCCCGGCACTGCCACATGCCAGCTCCACATGCGCAAGTTCAAAGATGGGGCCACGATTGCTGTCGAACCCTGGCGCGCTGCCGGTTTCCCAATCATTAAGGATCTCGTCGTGGACCGGTCGTCATTCGACCGGATAATCGAAAGCGGCGGCTACATCTCTGTTGATACCGGCTCGGCCCCTGATGCGAACCTGACCCCGATTCCCAAAGTGGTCGCCGATGTCGCTTTCGACGCTGCGGCATGCATCGGTTGCGGTGCATGTGTGGCGGCGTGCCCCAATGGTGCCGCGAATCTCTTCACAGCCGCCAAGGTGAACCACCTCAGCTTGTTACCGCAGGGCCAGGCCGAGCGGTGGAGCCGTGTGGAGGGGATGGTGGAGACCATGGAGAGTTATTTCGGATCTTGCACCAACCATGGTGAATGCGAAAAAGCATGTCCGAAACAGATCACGATCGACTTCATCGCCATGATGAACGCCGACTACGTCAAGGCAAAGTTCAAGAACCGTCGCCTCGCCAGTCAGTCCTAGCGGAAACCCTCGTTTAATAGGGACTATTGGCCTATTGCGACACTTCAATCCGTGGGCGAAGATGGCCCCGGGCATGGCGTTCTAGATGGGGGTCGTCCTCGTGGCGACCCCCATCCGCCTTTCCGGATGGGACCCGTGGCGGCACCAAATTGGATCGAAAGGGGCCAAACTCGGATCTGAGAAGGCCTGGAAATAGTCCTTTCGGCACTTGAACATATTCGAGTTTCCCCTATCCTCTATTTAGGGGATTGACACGGAGGGCGGCACTCCCCATTCCGCGTAGCAAATCAGCCCGCAGGGGGGCTCAACGATTTATGGAACTTTGGAAACAAAGACGGGACGAGAGGGGATCGACTCTCGTTGAAGCCGCCATCGTGTACGGGCTGCTATTCCTCACGCTCTTCGCCGTTATCGAATTCGGACTCGCATTCAAAGACTGGCTGACGGTCAGTCACGCATCCCGTGAAGGCGCACGTGCCGGCGCCACCTATGGCAACGACCCCCGCGCCGACATGCAGATTCTCCGCGACCTCGAAGGGCCACTCAAGGCAGCTTCGATCGCAAACGGCATCCAGGTCAGGATTTTCGAAGCCGGTACCACGCCGCCTATCACCGGATACACCTATACCCCGGGCACCGACAACAGCGACCTCTCACCTGGCAACATTCTATTGGGGACCACCTGCGATTGGACGCCGTGTCCCGACCCGTGGCGGTTGTCCTACACACCACCGCCGTGGCTCCCTTCCACCCGCGATATCGAAGCCCCGTTCACCGACCGCATCGCCGTCCAGATCCAGTTCACCCACAATTGGCTGACCGGTTTCTTCTCGCCGGCTGCTGATTTCACCACCACAACCGACTTCGCTATCGAACCACAGGTATTCAGTTCATGAGGCGGATCTTCAAAAAGTCCGGCGAACGAGGTGTGTCTCTGGTCGAGGCTTCGATGGTGTTGCCAATTCTCATATTGCTCGCGATCGGGATCTCCGAGATCGGATTCCTGGTGATCGACTATATGACGGTCACCAACTCGGCTAGGGAAGGTGCCCGTACCGGCGCTGCCGCCGCCGACTACAACGACACCACGACAATGACAGATGCCGACGATCTCATCCTCGAATCAGTCGAGGAAGCCGCATGCAACCTCAGATTCGGGGAGCTTGAAGAAGTTACGATATACCTGGCCGACGGCAATGGAGACCCCGTGACTGGTTCCATTAACCATTACAGAAATGACGGATTGCAATGTGGCACTTCAGCCAATGGTCTGACTTGCGATAATGGCTGCCCATGGTTGCCCCAGAATCGTGACCGGGAACCACCCGGTTTCGATGTCCTCGGTGTCGAGGTGATATTCAGCCATACCGGCGTCACCGGACTCTTCCCGTTCCCCACCGTGAACTGGACGGAGCGGGCAATCATGCAGATCGAGCCAGATACGAGGGGTAGCCAATGATGAATTTTCTCAAGAACAAGTGGAAAGAAGACCGCGGTGCCGCCCTGGCGATAGTCGCCTCGTCTCTTTTCCTGCTGATGGGTGTCGCTTCGATCAGCGCAGACGTCGCCTGGTATTACCTCCACGCCAGTCGGGTGCAACGCGCTGCCGACGCCGCCGCCCTCGCTGGTGTCGTCTACCTCCCGATTGCCCCGGGCACAGCGAATAGCACTGCTGTCGATATCGCCAATCGCAACGGGTATCTCGATGGTGAAGTGGCTACGAACACGTCAGTCATTCCGAATGCGATCGGAGAAAACCAACTCGAAGTTCGCATCTCCACCGAAGTATCTACTTTCTTTGCGAAAGTCCTCGGTTGGGACACCATGACCATCGCTCGCTCCGCCATCGCCGAGTACATCCCACCGTTGAAATTGGGAAGCCCGGACAATGTCTTCGGAAACGAATGCGATCCAAGCCAGGCCGGTTGCACCAGTACGAGTAACTTCTGGGCGAATATCCATGGGAGGTGGACCGACAACAGCATGGGGGATGCATACTCGTCGTGGTGCACAAACCAAACCGACAACCCCAGTTGCCCTCAGAACGCGTACGCGAGGAATTC
>DATDCF010000012.1:0-2916 GCA_036524475.1 Acidimicrobiia bacterium
ATTTGGACCTGATCCGGGCCATCCCCTGGTGACCGATCAGGACCTGTACTTGCTGGTCGACGACTACGTTCGCGCGGCCGCGAATGTGGCAGACGCCGGGTACGACTTCGTCGACCTCAAAGCGTGCCATGGATATTTGAGTCACGAGCTTTTGGGGGCTTACGAGCGGCCGGGAGACTTCGGTGGAAGCTTGGAGAATCGCACCAGGTTTCTCCGTCTGATTGTTGAAGGCGTGCGAAGAACTTCACCCGACTTGAAGCTTGCCCTGCGCTTGAGCGCCTTTGATACCGTGACCTACGAGCCAGATGAGCAGGGAATAGGTCGTCCGGTCACGCACGAAGCGTTCCGGTTTTGGTTTGGCACGGATGAGTCGGGCCACGAGATCGACCTGAGTGAGCCGATTGAGTTGCTGAAGACTTTAAAACAGATGGGGGTGGAACTTATATGTGTCACCGGGTCGTCTCCTTACAACTCGTGGCATCTACAGCGCCCCGCCCTCACCCCGAGGCCAAACGAATATGCCACTCCCGAAGATCCGTTGGTGGGTGTTGCGCGCCACATACAGGTGACGAGAGAATTGAAAGAAGCGGTGCCCGGCATCACAACGGTGGGTTCGGGGTACAGCTACCTTCAGCAATGGCTGCCAAACGTTGCGCAAGCGGCGGTGCGTGCAGGATCAACGGATTTGGTGGGAATCGCTCGAATGCACATCGCATATCCTCGATTCATTGCCGACATCATGGCGGGAGCACCGCTCGACAAGCGAAGGGTCGCCGCAGCCGTCTGAGTCAGGGAGACAGCACTCCGAGGTGACGAAGGAGGGCGTCGAGGGCCACGAAATAGCTACTGCGTCCGAATCCGGCTACGACGCCAACGCACACCGGAGCCAGCACCGAGACGCGGCGAAACTCCTCCCGGGCGTGGACGTTCGATAGATGCGTCTCTATCACCGGCAGTCCTATTCCGGCGATAGCGTCCCGAATTGCGATGCTGTAGTGCGTATAGGCCCCTGGATTGAGAACAATCCCGTCAACGGTCGTGCGCGCATCGTGAATGGCTGTTACAAGGGCTCCCTCGGAGTTGGACTGGAAACTCGAAAGTTCAACATCGCGGTCTTTGGCGTAGATCGTCAAGTCTTCGAGGATCTCGTCGAGGGTCTCGGATCCGTAGATCCCCGGTTCTCGAACTCCGAGGAGGGTCAGGTTGGGGCCATTGATTACAAGGATCTTTCTCACCTCAGCCCACCCCGGTTGCCAGATTGGCTCGTGCCAGGTATCTCTTGGCGGATTCAAGGACCCGGCGGGAGAACTCAGTAGCACCAAGTTCATCACGGATCGCGTCGTTGGGAACTTCCAGCGAGTACGGCACAACCGGCGCCTTGGCGAGGACGGTGGCCAGGTCGAGCGAACCCTCACCGGGCGGCCGCCTGTCGGAGCGAGCGACACGGATGAGTTCCTCGTCGCTCATCGACAAGGGCGGTGCAGCATCGCAGAGTTGGATAAAGTTGAACAAATCCGGAGAGAGCATACCAAGGCGCGAAATCGATGAATCAGAGCGGGCGAAATGGAGCGTGTCGAGGAGTACGCCCCCATTTTTCCTCCTGGCGCCCTCCACAATGTCTGCCGCCGTCGACAAGTCGGACGTTGCCAGCCATGGGATGAATTCGAGATCGGCGGTCAAGTTGTATGGGGCGGCGAGGTCGCAGATTGCTCCGAATTGTTCGATCGCCTTCGTTCGATTCGATTCGGGTATTTGCGTGACAACGTGTGCCGCCCCTAGTTCGGCGGCGACTTCTAGAAACGGAACAAAGTCCGAAGGCGCCATCCCCGGGTCGACTCGTATCACCTCGACATCCAGTACTTGTATGCCATGGTCGTCAGCCTTGGAGCGAATGTCCCGCGCCAGTGACTTGTCGGTGAAGAATGGAAAGGTCGGCTCGTCATCGGTTACCGGGAGGAGCCGAAGGCTCACATAGTCGTAGCCGGTCTCTGCCGCGATGTGGACCATCTCCGGAGGTGGGGTTCCAAAAACGGTGAGATAAGCGAGGGAGAACTGTGGACTGGCCGCTTCCATCAAGGTGTATCCGATCCGAAGAACTCCCCGAACAACTCCTCGTCCGACGGCCGATCTTCTGCGATCGGGCGACTCACCCACGTGATGTTCAAATAATGCTTGAGGCTGATGTTCTCGTTGGTTGCATTTCCTCCCCAAATTCCGCACCCGAGGCTCGAAGTCATCGGCATGCCATTTGTGAATGAGCCGGCGTTGGCTTTCGATTGGGGTTGCCTGACCATCATTCTGCTTACCGGAGCAACCCGGGCGAGGGCGTCTATGTGCTCGTCGTCGAAGGAGTAGATCCCGCATGAGTGACCGGCGCCGCCGACCTGGTAAATGCGCCGCACCATCTCAAGAGCCTCCGCAAATCCGTGGTAGCGGTAGATCGCTAGAAGCGAGGTCAACTTCTCCCCGGAGAATCTGTGCTCCTTACCGATCTCGTTCTGCTCGACGATTATGAATGTCCGATCCTCCGGAATGGTGAATCCTGCAATTGCCGCGAGTTTGGTGGCCGGCTGTGCCACCGTCTCTATAGTTCTGGCTCCGTCGCCGTCCCACATAGCTCGCTCCAGGAGGTCCTTTTCCTGCGGATTCGCCAGGTATCCACCTTCGGAGACGAGCTGGTTACGAAGGTCTTCGTAAATCCGGTCGTCAATGATTGCGTTCCCGTCGGATGAGCATCCTGAGCCGAAATCAGAAGTCTTCGAAATTCTCGTGTTTCGGGCGGCCTCTTCAATGTCAGCTGTCTCGTCGATCACGATTGTCGAGTTGCCGGCGCCGACTCCGAATGCAGGTTTGCCAGAGCTGTACGCCGCCCGAACCATGGCCGGTCCACCTGTGGCCAGAGTCATGTCACATGTG
>DATDCF010000013.1:0-5240 GCA_036524475.1 Acidimicrobiia bacterium
TGATTTTCCCGGTCAGCGACTTGTCCACCGATTTGACCAAACCGAGTTCACCCAGGGTCCGGCCGAGGAGGAGAGGCGACTCAACGGCGGCAACAGCGTCGAAGATGGCACCATGGCCGTTGGCTTTGTTATAGGAGTCCATTTGCTTCCTGGTCAGAGGGATGTAAGGAGGGTGATGACCCGTTCCGTTGCAGGATGGTCAGGTTACGGGCAAGGCAGAATTATAGGACCGGGTCTTTTCGTAACAGGACCAGCCCAAAACGCGTCTCTGTATCAGTCCGAAGGGAGCAGCTCTATCGAGGAGAGAGCACCACCCGGACTAGAATCACTCTCTCACACCCGAATATGGACACTAAAACCTTAGAAAATCGAATTTCCGACCTGACATCGTCCCTCGGCGATCCCACCAGACGCGCCATCTATATCACCGTCCGGGAGTCATCCGAACCACTGACGACGTCGATCATCGCCAATCTCTTCGATCTCCATCCCAACGTGGCTCGCCATCACCTCGACCGTCTCACCGACGACGGCTACCTCCGGGTCGTTTCGACCCGTCCGGGGAAGACCGGTCCGGGCGCAGGGCGCCCCGCCAAGTCATACGAGGCCACCGAAAAGGAGGTTTCGGTTCATTTCGCCCCACAACGATTTGAGATGCTCGTCGAACTGCTGATGCGAGTTCTCGACCAGGTCTCCGCCGAGGACCTCGCCACAGTTGCCGAGGAGATCGGTCGTGAGTACGGACGCGAGATAGCTGCAGAAATCGGAGCACAGGGCGATACCGGTTACGACGAAGCCGTGACCTCAGTCGCCAGGGCAATGACCGGCCTCGGATTCGCGGTCGACCCTGACGTTTCCGGACAACGCCTTTTGACCTCGCACTGTCCGTTTGGTGAAGCGGCAACAAACCATCCCGAAGTCATCTGCTCGCTGGACCGTGGGATCGTGTCAGGGCTGTTCGGGGCGCTATCGGTGCCTTGTGAGCCAGTATTGTTCCCCCATGCCCGGCTTCAGGACGACTGCATCACCAAGGTGCCCGTAACACTGTCTTCCCTCTGAGTTCCATTTTTCAACAAGAAGACAGGTTCTTATCCCGTGCGGCCTGGAAGTTTGGCTCCCCTGTTCCGGTAACCTCGGTCAAGAGATTTATCGGAAACTGAAAGGTCCGACATGGCTGATGATGCATTCGGGTCCCGGCAAATCCTGGATACGGCCCTGGGAACCCGTGAGATAGCTCGCCTCGACTCGATCGAAGGCACTGAGAATCTCCCCTACTCGATAAAGGTCCTACTGGAATCGGCGCTGCGCAATCTCGACGGGCTCCTGGTCACTGAGGACGATGTCCGGCGAATAGCGGCATATGACGCCTCCAACGTCGGAGAGCAAGAGATCCCATTCATACCCGGGAGGGTTGTCCTCCAGGATTTCACCGGGGTTCCAGCTGTTGTCGACCTCGCCGCAATGCGATCGGCAATCGTTCGTATGACAGGTGACGAAACGGCCGCACAGAAGGTGAACCCGCTGATACCTGCCGATCTGGTTGTTGACCATTCCGTCCAGGTGGACGCCTTCGCATCTCCCAATGCCCTCACCATCAACTCGAACCGGGAGTTCGAACGAAACCAGGAGAGGTACGAGTTTCTAAAGTGGGGCCAGTCGGCCTTCGCCAATTTCCGCGTGGTCCCCCCGGCAACGGGAATCGTCCACCAGGTCAATCTCGAATACCTGGCCAAGGTGGTGTGGGACAACGGCGACCAACTGTATCCCGACAGCCTTGTTGGAACCGACAGTCATACGACGATGATCAACGGCCTTGGCGTCGTCGGCTGGGGAGTCGGAGGGATCGAGGCCGAAGCGGCGATGGTAGGACAACCCATATACATGCTTCTACCTGAGGTCGTCGGCTTCCATCTCACCAATCGTCTACCCGAAGGAGCAACGGCGACCGACCTTGTGCTCCGGGTCACAGAAATGCTTCGCGCCCACGGAGTCGTTGGGAAATTCGTTGAATTCTACGGGCCAGGTCTCGCGGAGATGCCACTCGCCAACAGGGCAACAATTGCCAATATGGCTCCCGAATACGGCGCCACCATCGGCTTTTTCCCGGTCGATGACCAGACGACCCGGTACCTGCGTCTCACCGGACGCGACGACAAGCTGATCGACACCATCGAGCAGTACTACCGGGAGCAGGGAATGTGGCGTGACGAAGCCCATGAGATCACTTACACCTCGACCCTGGAGTTGGACCTTGGGACGGTTCGCCCGGCCCTTGCGGGGCCGAAACGGCCCCAGGACCGGATAGATCTCTCCGGGATGAAATCCCAATGGGAGTCGGACCTTTCGAATACGTTCGGGAAGGTGAGCGCGGCGCAAGCAGGCACTACCTCCGAGTGGGTCGACGAGGGCGGCACCCCCAACCACGACCTCGAATCTTCGGCAAACGTCAGGGTGGAATACGACGGCCACACCTTCACCTTGAAGGATGGAGACGTCGTCATCGCCGCCATCACCTCTTGCACCAACACATCGAACCCGGATGTCATGGTCGGTGCCGGGCTCGTCGCCCGTAAAGCAAGGGCGCTTGGACTCAACCGAAAACCGTGGGTCAAGACGTCTCTGGCGCCGGGGTCGAAGGTCGTCACCGAGTATCTGACGAAGTCCGGCCTCCTCACCGATCTCGAAGGCCTTGGATTCCATGTCGTGGGATACGGCTGCACCACGTGCATCGGGAACTCAGGGCCGCTACCGGAGCCGATATCAGAAGCAATCAACGCCAACGATCTCATTGGCGCTTCGGTCCTCTCCGGTAATCGAAACTTCGAAGGAAGGATCTCGCCGGATGTCAGGGCGAATTATCTGGCGTCGCCCCCGCTGGTCGTCGCCTATGCCCTCGCCGGCACGGTCGACTGGGACCCGATCAACGAACCGCTCGGGACGGACCGCGAAGGCAACGACGTCATGCTGGCCGACATATGGCCGACCCAGGATGAAATTGCCCGGATCGTCGGCGAAAACGTCCTCGAGTCACAATTCATCGACAAGTACGCCGATGTTTTCACCGGATCCGACGAGTGGCGCTCTATCGAGACCGTGGAGTCGGACCTCTACCGATGGGATCCGGAGAGCACCTATGTCCAGGAACCGCCTTTCTTCCAGGACCTGATGCCCGGGGTTGCTCCGATCGCGCCGATTGTCGGGGCCAGAGTCCTGGCCAAATTGGGCGATTCGGTGACTACCGACCACATCAGCCCTGCCGGTTCCATCGCGGTGGATTCTCCTGCCGGGCACTACCTCGTCGAGCAAGGAGTGCAGCCCGCCCAATTCAATTCGTACGGGTCGCGGCGAGGCAACGACCGGGTGATGACCCGGGGCACTTTCGCCAACATCAGGGTCAAGAATCAGCTGGCCCCCGACACCGAAGGCGGGTGGACCACCGACTTCAACGACGACCAGGTGAAGTCGATATTCGACGCCTCGATGAACTACCAGGCAAATGGGACGCCCCTCATCGTGTTGGGGGGCTCCGACTACGGTATGGGCTCTTCCCGGGACTGGGCCGCGAAGGGGACCTTCCTGCTCGGCGTCAAGGCCGTGATCACCGTCTCGTTCGAGAGGATTCATCGCTCTAACCTCGTCATGATGGGAGTCTTGCCGCTCGTCTTCAGGGACGGGCAGAGCGCTGCCTCGCTGGGCCTCGACGGCACCGAGTCGTTCAATATCGACGTCGATGACACCCTGCAACCCCGGCAGGCACTCCGGGTAACCGCTACCCATGAGAACGGGACGTCAACCGAGTTTGAGACCATCGCCCGGGTGGACACTCCGATCGAAGTCGACTATCTCCGCAATGGTGGGATCCTTCACTATGTCCTCAGACAAATGGCAGGAGCCTGAGACCACCGAGGAGCCCTTGCCCAATCGGTACTTGCGGCTTAGCTTGATCTTCGTTTCTGTCGTTGCCGTCGGGCTCCTAGCCGCGTGGGTGTTCGGGGACGACTCGGCACCTTCTGTCGCGACGATCGGCGACCCTGCACCGGCATTCGAAGTACGCAATGTCGAAGGTGATGAACCGCTGGCATTGGCAGATCTGATCAATGACGACGGCCAGCCGATCGTGATCAATCTGATGGCGTCGTGGTGCGGGCCGTGTCGTGCTGAGATCCCAGAAATCTCCACCTTTGCCGATGCGAACCCTGAAGTGGTCGTCATCGGCGTTGCCGTTGAAGACAACTACGACGACTTCATGGAGTTCGTTACCGAAGTCGGGCCTACGTACACCGTCGGATTCGATGACGGAGAAATGAGGGCGGCGTATCAAACCCTCGGTCTGCCGGCGACGTTCTTCCTCGATTCATCTGGCGTTGTGGTGAGTGTGTACAACGGGATTCTCGATCAAAACGTTCTCGAACAACAGGTGTCCGGGATCAACTGAGTTCGGAGACCCTGCCCTCGAGCAATCTCACATAACCCAAGTTGGGGCCGTCGACGAGCTCGGCCGTCACGATGAGACGCTCGCGAGCCGAGAACTTGGGGTTACAAGTGGTCAGCGTCAACCAACCCCCCAACTTGTCATCTGTCACCCAGACGTCGGTGGGCTCTACGACAAAGGATGGGTCCATCATCTTGTATGTATGGACCCCGATCGCCGTTTCCACCTCGATGACATCGCCCGGTTTCAGCAAGTCGAAATCGAAGAATGGCCGCCCATAAGTGGTGCGGTGGCCGGAGACGACCGAGTTTCCGGGCTGGCCGGGAATCGGGGTACCGGGCATGTGGCCCGGGCCCTTCTTGAGAACGTCGGTGGTGACGCCCTCGAACATCACGACTTCCAGCCCGAGTCTGGGGACACGGAGGATGGCGAATTCGGCGCCAACCTCAGGCGTATCCTCGGGGTGGAATGCGACGACCTCCGGCCCCTCGGTGACGCCTGTTTCCACTTGTTCAACCTCGGGGAGGCTGTCCCTCGACGCGTCGAGTGTCTCCACAACCTCCTCGGAGGCAACCTCTTGGGTACGGGAGTTGATCAGATCGGTAACGAACAGCTCAAAGCCAACGTATCCCAGGATGAATGTCCCCGACCAAATCAGCGTCCAGCCAAGAATTTGGATCTGTCTCCGCACCAGAAGAGGCTAAACGCCGCAAGTTCCTACCACGAGGGTCTCCCGACCCACTCCTCCAGAAACGGAGGCCCCTCCTACTCCCCCCTCCAGAGACGAAGTCGAATGGAGGGGTGGCCG
>DATDCF010000014.1:0-7257 GCA_036524475.1 Acidimicrobiia bacterium
GGGATCGATATCGCCGTGGACTTCGCGGAGATACTCCGTCAACTCTTCTACGGAATAGACCACCCGCATCCGCCGGCCACCAAGGACAAACGAAGGGCGCACCATCGCGGGAAGCCCGACTTGATCGATTACGTCGAGCGCCTCGGTTACGGATCGGGCGGTTCCGGCGGCCGGTTGCTTGAGGCCGAGGGCGGCGCAAATCTCGCCGAATTTCTCCCGGTCTTCGGCAAGGGATATGGCGAAGGGAGAAGTTCCCGCAATCGGCACGCCGGCCTCAGCGAGGGCTTCGGCAAGGTTCAGCGGGGTCTGGCCACCCAGTTGGACGATCACGGCGACCGGCTGCTCCACAGCTATGACGTCGAGAACATCCTCGATGGTGAGTGGTTCGAAATACAGCCTGTCCGACGTGTCGTAGTCAGTCGAAACGGTCTCTGGATTGCAATTGATCATCACCGTCTCATAGCCGGCTTCGTGGAGAGCGAGTGAGGCGTGGACACAGCAATAGTCGAACTCGATTCCCTGGCCAATCCGGTTCGGGCCTGATCCGAGGACAACCACCCGGGGGCGGTCTGCCGGCTCGACTTCGGACTCGTCTTCGAACGTCCCGTACATGTAGGGAGTCAGGGCATGGAATTCGGCAGCACAGGTGTCAACCCTCTTGTAGGTGCGGACGATGCCCGCCGCCAGACGCTGCTCCCGAACGACAGAGGCATCCCGGTTTTGCAGGTACCCGATCTGGATGTCGGAGAAGCCGAATCGCTTTGCCTCACGAATCGATTCAGTTGAGAGGTCCACGGCCGTTTCGGCACGCACTTCGACGATTTCACCGATCTGGTCGATGAACCACGGGTCGATGAACGAAAGCTCGTGGAGCCGACTGACGCTCCAACCGCGACGCAATGCTTCGCCAATCGCAAAAATTCTCTCCGGTGTGGGCACCGAGACCAAACGGCCCAGATCGGTGTCAGAGGTGCGCTGGAGCCTGACCTCACCGGGATCGGCATTCATGCCTTCATGTCCGTTCTCCATCGACCGGAGCGCCTTTTGCAGGGCTTCGGGGAATGTGCGGCCGATAGCCATCGCCTCGCCTACCGAGTGCATCGACGTTCCCAGGGTCGTCGATGCGGATGGAAACTTTTCGAAGTCGAATCGGGGGACCTTCACCACCACGTAGTCGAGGGCCGGTTCGAACGACGCCGGGGTTGCCCCGGTGATGTCGTTGGCGATTTCATCGAGGGTATATCCAACGGCGAGGAGGGCGGCGATCTTGGCAATCGGGAACCCGGTCGCCTTGGACGCCAGCGCCGAGGATCGGGAGACCCGGGGGTTCATTTCGATGATCAGCCGCCGACCTGTATCAGGGTCCACGGCGAACTGGACGTTGGAGCCGCCGGTCTCGACCCCAATTGCGCGAAGGACGGCGATCGCCTCGTCACGCATTTCCTGATACTCGCGGTCGGACAGAGTCTGGATGGGGGCCACGGTGATCGAGTCGCCCGTGTGGACACCCATCGGATCGAGGTTTTCGATCGAGCAGACGATCACCGCGTTGTCGTTACGGTCGCGCATCACCTCGAGTTCGAACTCTTTCCAACCGTAGACCGACTCCTCGACGAGTATCTCGGATACCGGAGAGGTGGCCAGCCCGTACCGGGCGACTTCGAGAAACTCATCTTCACTGGCGGCTATGCCGGTACCGCCTCCGCCGAGGATGTAGGAAGGACGCACCATTACCGGATAGCCGATCTCCCGGGCGATCGCGATTGCCTCACTCATTGACCTGGCATAACCTGCCCGAGGGCAAGCGAGGCCGGCGTCCTCCATGGTCCGCTTGAATAGCCCACGGTCCTCCGCCTTCTCGATGGCCTCCATGCCGGCCCCGATCATTTCCACCCCGTGCCGCCGCAGCACTCCGGACCGTGCCAGATCGGAGGCAATGTTCAGGGCGGTCTGGCCGCCGAGGGTGGCAAGCAGGGCATCGGGCCGTTCTCGTGCGATGATCTCGGCAACCACCTCGACTGTGATCGGTTCGACATAGGTGGCGTCGGCGAATTCGGGGTCCGTCATGATCGTCGCCGGATTGCTGTTCACCAGAATCACCCGGTAACCCTCCCTGCGAAGCACCTTCGCCGCCTGGGTGCCCGAGTAATCGAACTCACATGCCTGACCGATGATGATCGGGCCCGAACCGATGACGAGAATCGAACGGATATCGCTGCGACCGGACATCAGACGTCGCCTCCGAGAACGGCGGCGAAATTGTCGAAAAGATACCGCGCATCTCGCGGGCCTGGTGCGGCCTCCGGGTGGTACTGAACCGAGAAAACCGGAAAGTCGTCCAACCGCATCCCCTCGAGGGTCCCGTCGTTGAGGTTTTGGTGGGTTGGCCGGAGGTTGCCGAATTCGGTATGCACCGACCCGGGCAGCAATTCCGGGCCGACCAGCCCGTCAGGTTCCGGTGCATAGCCTGCGGCGAGGGTCCAGAGGTCTACGGCAAAACCGTGGTTCTGCGAGGTGATTTCGACCTTCCCGTCTTGGAGCCGTCTCACCGGATGATTTCCCCCGTGGTGTCCGAAGGGCAATTTGTAGGTGCTGGCGCCGACCGCCAACCCGAGGACCTGGTGCCCCAGGCAAATCCCGAATACCGGGACCTTGCCGATCAGCCCACGCAGGGTTTCAACTGTGGCCCGCAACGGCTCGGGATCGCCGGGGCCGTTGGAGACGAACACACCCGCCGGGCCATGCCCGAGAACTTCCGCTGTGGTGCTTTCGTATGGGACTACTTCCACCGCATAGCCCCTCGTCGTGAGGTTGGTGACGATGTCCGCTTTCATCCCGAGATCTATTGCCACAACCAGTCCGCGGCTGTCGCCTTCGGGCTCTACCCGGTAGCTCTGCGTCGGGCTGACGAGACGCGCCAGGTCCTGGCCGACCATGTCCGGGGCCGCACCGGCGGCAGCAACCAGTTCGCTCTCGTCGACACCTGAACCCATCGCAACCGGCATCGCCCCGCGATCGCGAATGTGTCTGGTCAGCCGGCGAGTATCGATGTCGGATAGAGCGACGACGCCCTGGTCGCGGAGAAATCCGGCAATGGTCCCCTCCGACCTCCAGTTGGAATCGCGTCGTGAAATCGATCTCACCACGAATCCAGACACGCTCACCCGGTCGGACTGGCTGTCAGACCGGGAAACGCCGTAATTTCCGATATGCGGTGTGGTCATCACCACAACCTGCCCGGTATAGGACGGGTCGGTGAGTATCTCCTGGTACCCGCTCATGGACGTGTTGAAAACCGCCTCTCCGGTGGCGATTCCGTCTGCTCCAACGGATCGCCCCCGGAAAACCGTCCCGTCAGCGGTGGCGAGAAGACCGTTCTGGCCCGTCATGAATAACCTCCGAATACGACTTCGCCCCTGCTGATGGTTGCGATGACTCGCCCGTTCAATTTTCTTCCGAGGAATGGCGAGTTCACCGACCGGGACACGAACTCCGTCGGAACCCAGGTTTGCTCCGGATCGACCAGCACCAGGTTGGCGGGTGCGCCAACGCTGACCGGGTTGCCCTGGTGCGCCAAATTTGCGATCGCGGCGGGACTGATGGACATACGATCGAACAGGGTGACCAGGTCACCGTCGAGAGCCTCGAGAACCGCCGAAAAGGCCGTCTCGAGCCCGATCACACCGCGTGGCGCGGTTTCAAACGTGACATCCTTTTCCTCCCGGGAATGGGGCGCATGGTCGGTCGCAACAACATCGATCGTTCCGTCGGTGAGGCCGCGCACCAGGCTGTCACGGTCGCTCTCTCCGCGTAGAGGCGGATACATCTTGAAATTGGCATCGAGACCGGACATGTCCGACTCGGTCAGGAGAAGATGATGCGGGGTTACTTCTGCAGTGACTTTCATCCCGCGATTTTTGGCGTCCCGGATCATCTGGACGGACCCGGCGCTGGAGAGGTGTTGAGCGTGATAGTGAACCCCGGTCTCGGCAGCGAGAACCAGGTCCCGGGCAATAACCACTTCTTCGGCCGCGGCCGGAATCCCCCGGATCCCGAGGTGCCAGGCAATCGCGCCGTCATGAAGATGGCCGTCACCACTGATCGAGACGTCCTCACTGTGCTGAGCAACCACGACGTCTGCCCGGTCGGATAGATATCGCAACACCGAGCGAAACACCCCGGCGTCGGCGACAGAATCTCCATCATCGGTGAAAATCCGGACTCCGCGATCGTAGAGGTCATCGAGGTGTGACATTGCGGCACCCTCCCTATTTTCGGTGAGCGCCCCGGCGATGATTACGTCGATCTGTGCTTGTCTTGCGGCAAGCGAAACCCGGTCAAACGTTTCCTTCGAGTCGATGGGCGGGTTGGTATTCGGCATCGCGACAACCGCCGTAAACCCGCCAGCGGCCGCCGCCTTCGTACCCGATTCGATGTCTTCTTTCCAGGTTTGTCCCGGTTCGCGCAGATGAACATGAAGGTCGACGAATCCCGGGCCCAACACCATTCCCGACCCCGCAATTGTGTCGTGCCTGCCGCGGATGAGCCCCGCCCCCACCGCAACGACTTTCCCGTTGTCGATAGACACGTCGAGGAGTTGCAATCCCTCATCGGTCAGCACTTTGGCGCCATGGATTATCAGCCCCATTTCTTCTCCAGAGCCGAGGCGAGGACGGCCATTCTCACCAGGACTCCGTTGGCCACCTGATCGAGGATCAGGGAGCGATCGCCGTCCGCTACCGGACCATCGATCTCCACACCTCTATTGAAAGGACCGGGGTGCATGACCACAGCATCGTCCTTCAACAGCTCTGCCCGACGTGCGGTGAGGCCAAACCGGTGCCTGTATTCCCGGTCGGACGGATAGCTCCGGGTTGCGCCCCTCTCTTTCTGAACCCGGAGAAGATAGACAACGTCGAGATCGGGGAGTACATCGTCGAGTGTGTGGGAAAACGGAATACCCGGCTGACCCGTGAGAAATGGTGGTGGTCCGATCAGTTGGAGGCTGACTCCTAGCCGGGGCAGCACATCGATCAAACCCCGGGCAACCCGGCTGTTGGCGATATCGCCAACAAGGCCGATCTTGATGTCAGCGAAGGCCCCGAAGTGATTCCGGATTGTGAGCAAGTCCGCGAGGGTCTGGGTAGGATGGCCACGACGTCCGTCTCCCCCATTGATCACCGGGCATCCGGTCCATTCGGCGACCATCTCAGGGGCACCGACATCAGAGTGCCTGATCACCAGGACATCAACCCCCATCGCACAGATGGTTCTTGCTGTGTCCTTTAGGGTCTCACCCTTTGTCGATGAGGAGGTTTCTGGATCGAAGGAAACCACATCGGCGCCGATACGGGCGGCAGCAAGTTCGAACGAGAGTCTTGTCCGGGTGGAAGCCTCGAAGAACATGGTCGCAACGATCGTGCCCTCGAAGTGGCGCCGGTCGGTGGCCCTCCCATACCCGGTGGCCGAGTCGAGAATCCCCATGATTGCCTCTGGATCGACGTCGCCGATCGTGAATAGCGACACTATCCGGCCTTCACAATCCATACCCCGTCGTTGCCGTCGACCTCCTCAACATGGACTGAGATTCTTTCGTCCCTGGCTGTGGGAGTGTTCTTGCCCACGTAATCGGGCCTCACCGGGAGCTCTCGATGCCCGCGGTCGATCAACACTGCCAGCTGGATTCTGGCCGCGCGACCCGACATCGTTATCGCGTCCATGGCGGCCCGTACGGTCCGTCCCGTGTAAAGAACATCGTCGACCAGGACGACCGTCGCCCCTTCGATCCCGGAACTCTGCATGGCCACTCCGGCACGGTTTGTTTTCGGCTTATCGTCCCGAAACGCTGTGACGTCGAGATGGATGCACGGAACCTCGATTCCTTCGAATTCGGCGATCACCCGTTGTAATCGGTCGGCGAGGTGAGAACCCCTTGTCTCGATACCAACCAGGACGACTCCATCGACACCACCGTGTTGTTCCAGGATCTGGTGGGCGATGCGGCGAATCGCACGGCCGACGTCGTCTGCGCTCATCAGCTGGTTCATCGCGGCGGGGTCGAGGCGGTTGGCGATGTTGCGATCGAGGACACGTTTTCCTTCCCGGCCTCACTGGACCGTCCTTAAAGGTTGACCGTGACCATAGCCGAGTCGGAGCGGTGCGTGTCAGCTTCCGCGGACTGATTTGGCGAGGGCCGCCAGGACGCCGTTCACGAATGATCCGCTACGGGCGGTGGAATAGGTCCCGGCGAGTCGTACGGCCTCAGAAACGATGACCGCGGTCGGAGTACCCGGCTCATTCTCGAGTTCCCAGAGTGACAACCGCAGGATTGCCCTATCAATCATCGGCATCCGGGCAATGCTCCAGTTCTCCGACGCATCCTCGATCTTGTGGTCGAGCATTTCTCGCTGTTCCGAAACACCCAGGACCATCCGGGCTGCGCGTGGGGGGAGATCGTCAACCACGACCTCCTCGATCCGGCTGTCGAGTTCGTAGAGCCTTTCGAGAGCGAGGTCGCGTGGCTCCTCCGTCGTCATAGCCTGGTCATGTACTCAGCAGTGCGGGTATCGATCTTGAGCCGATCCCCCGTCTCGACGAACAAAGGGACCTGCACTTCGAGTCCGGTCTCCACCTTGACCATCTTGGTCGCCCCGGTCCTGGTGTCTCCTTTGGCCCCGGGTTCGGCATATGTGACCTCCATCTCCACGGAGGCCGGCAATTCGACACCGATCGGAGTGCCCTTGAACACTGCCAAACTCACAGTGGACCCCTCGATCAAGAATCGGTCCGCATCGCCGACGTCGGCGGCCGAAATCGCGATCTGTCCGTAGTCGCTGAGATTCATGAAATGAAACCCGATGTCGTCGCGATAGAGAAACTGGTAATCACTCCGATCGATGATGGCCTGGTCGACATTCTCATCGGCCCGAAATGTCCGATCGAGGACCTGGCCGGTTTCCGCATTCTTCAATTTGGTCCGGACGAACGCCTTACCCTTACCCGGTTTCACGTGCTGGTATTCGACGATAGTGAAAAGACCGTCAGACAGCTGAAGCGCCATTCCCGGCCTGATGTCGTTGGTGCTGATCATTGATGTGACCCTTGTCTGGTTCTTGGAGTCGGAGGTGCGCGCAGACGGTACCCTGGTCAAAGACCTATCGCATCGAGCCCGACCTGGATCGCTTCGTCACCGAGGTGAATCAGTTTCGGCGATGCGAATTCCTCGAGCAAGACCATACGGAGCCCGTCACCGTCACG
>DATDCF010000015.1:0-10374 GCA_036524475.1 Acidimicrobiia bacterium
AACTACGACGTGATCGCCACTACCAATCTCAACGGTGATTATCTCTCCGATGCTCTCGCTGCCCAGGTGGGAGGGATCGGCATCGCACCGGGTGGCAACATCAACTACGACACCGGAGTAGCCATTTTCGAAGCCACCCACGGCACTGCGCCGAAGTATGCGGGTCTCGACAAGGTGAACCCGGGATCGGTGATCCTTTCGGGCGAGATGATGTTCCGCTATCTCGGCTGGGACGAAGTGGCTGATTTGATCGTCAAAGGCATCGAGGGCGCCATCGCCGCAAAGACAGTTACATACGACTTTGCCCGCCTCACCGACGACGCCACCGAGGTAAAAACCTCCGCGTTTGGTGACGCGATCATCGCCCACATGTAGAACCCGCGTTCCGACGGTTCATCGTGCCAATAGTGGCACAATCCGCGTGTAGAACAGGTGTCTAGCGCCTCGAAGCGACGATGGCGAGGAGACGCAACATCTCGATGTAGAGCCAGACGATGGTGACCATAAGTCCGAACGCAGCGAACCAGGAGAAGACCTTTGGTGCACCCTGACTGATCCCGGATTCGATCACCTGGAAATCGAGCAGGAGGTTGAGCGCTGCAGCAATCACAACAAAAATGCTGAAGACCAGCGCGGTAGTGCTCGACCCTGTGATGAGTGGGACATTGACGCTGAACAGCGACAGGATGAAAGACACCAGATAGAGCAGACCTATGCCGACGGTGGCAATAATGATCACCGACCTGGTCTTCTCTGTCACCTTGATGATTCGTGTCGCATATAAGAAGAGCATGGCGACAAACACCGAGAGCGTCGCTATCAGTGCCAGAAATACGATTCCATCGTAGAACTCTTCGTAGACGCGGGAGATCGAGCCAACGAAAGCGCCCTGGGCCATCGAATAGACCGCTCCGGTCAACGGGGCGATCTGCGGCTTGGACACCGTCAGAAAGACCAGGACGAGTAGTCCGATGAAGAGAAGCCAGTACCACCGCTGGACCGCTACTGCGTTTGCCCACCCGAAAGCCGCTCCCGCCGCTACCAGGATGAGGAGGACGCCGGTCGCAAAGAGCACCGAACCGATCGTCATTCGTTGACCGTCTGCCATGCCCGATGGTTTGGGGGCACCGGCCTGCAGGGTTGCGTCGGCCGCCGCTTGATCACCAAATTGTCGTTCTAGTACTGGATTTGCCATATCACGCGAGTTTATCGACCTCCGGGTGCAGCCCCGCCGATTGTCGACGAATGCCTTTTGTCGACCCAGTTGAGACCTCTTAGCGGTCCCGTCCCATCGTGAAATATTCGGCGTTCGGTTCAAGCCCTGATAGCAATGCGATCCGATTGGAGAGTCCGTAGACCGCCGCAATCGATCCGATGTCCCAGAGGTCGTCGTCGGTGAAACCATGGTCATAGAGCTGTGCCCGGTCGAACGAACCGGACTCTTCCGGGGTTCGGGCGACGACTACTGCGAATTCGAGCATTGCCCGCTGGCGGTCCGTGACTGGTGCGGTACGCCAGTTGGCGGCTATCCGATCTGCGATCTCTGAATCCCGCGCTCTGATCCGGAGGATGGCACCATGGGCCACGATGCAGTAGAGACAGTCGTTGGCGGCGCTCGTGGCGACGATGATCATCTCCTTTTCGGCCTTGGTCAGTCCCGACTCCCTCTCCAGGAGTGCGTCGCTGTAGTCCATGAAGGCACGCAGTTCGTCGGGGCGGTGGCCCATACCCAGGAAGACATTGGGGATAAAGCCCGTCTTCTCGGCTATTGGTTCGATACGGGCTCTCAAATCGTCCGGTAGCTGGGCGAGGGTGACGATGGGGTATCTACTCATCCGTCCTCACCACCGTTGTAGGCGCGGTCGTCCTCCGCCCACTCATTGTTCCGCTCCTGGACCTTCTGTAGGGCTTTGCTAGCTTCCTCCCTGGTGGGGAAGGGGCCGATTCGTGTGGTGATCCGACAGCCAAACTTCGGCTCCACGGTTTTGTGTTCGATGCAGTAATACCACTCTTCGTCCATCACCCTGAATGTAGCGGAACGATATTCGAAGCCTTTAACCTCGGTTGACATGCCTGGCGAGTTCTTCTTCCTGGCTTTTGGTGGCCTCGGGATATCCCTGGCAGGCTTTGCCGGGTTGATATTTGTTTCTCGACCGTCGACCCATCATCGACAACCCGATCTCCCATTTGAGAATCAAGCACATCGCATTGTCTGGTTTGCTGATCTCGACAGCTGGCCTTCTAGTCCTCCCTATTTACCAATTGACATCCAACGTTGAGATGACGGTCCGTCTGGTCACAGTGTTCGCGATCGTTGTCAGTGTGATCCGGGCACGATCCGATCTGCGGCCCGGTCCGGCCTGGCCAGACGAGAGGCGACGGATGTTCAACGTCGGGATGGCGGCACTCACCCTCGCATTGTGGGTCGCCAACCTGGCTGTCGGGAGCGCCACTTTCATGATGCTCCTTTTTTGTTGCCTGGATTGCTTCACCGATTGGAACTTTCGCCAATGCAATCCAAAATCTCCGGATCGGCGAAGCTCCACAGCCGGTCGCTGACATTCGACCCGGAGACGAGCCGGTTACGCCAGGTAGGTGAAGTGCGTAAGCCCTCCTACACTTGAATTTCAATGGCCACATTGCAGATAACCCGACCGGGCGATGTTCTACCTGAGGCAGAGGTGGCCGCCCTCAAGCCGATGATCGACGACATCAACCGGCTCAAGGTCGAACGCAATGCCATCGTCGCCGCCCACAACTACATGACTCCCGACATCTATCACCTGGCAGCAGATGTCACCGGCGATTCGCTTGCCCTCGCATATCTTGCCAGGGAGACGGAAGCCGAGGTAATCGTTCTCGCAGGGGTCCACTTCATGGCGGAGACCGCCAAGATCCTCAGCCCCGAGAAAACCGTCCTGATTCCCGACCTCCAGGCCGGATGTTCTCTGGCTGATGGCATCACCGGCGCCGATGTTCGCGCTCTAAAAGAGCAGTATCCGGGAGTGCCGGTGGTGACGTATGTGAATACGTCGGCAGAGGTCAAGGCCGAGTCGGACATCACCTGCACTTCGTCAAACGCGGTGGCCGTTGTCAACTCACTCGGGGTCGACCGGGTCATTTTCACGCCTGACCAGTTCCTCGGAAAATGGGTCGCCACCCAGACAGATGTAGAGGTGATCCTCTGGGAAGGGTCTTGCATGGTGCACGATCGTTTCACCGGCGAGGAGATCAGGCACCACAAGGAATCCCTGGGCGACATCAAGGTAATTGCCCACCCTGAGTGCCCTCCGGACGTGCTCGAAGAGGCGGACTACGTGGGGTCGACACATGGCATTCTGGAGTGGGTACGGGTCAATAAACCGGATCGGGTGATGATGATCACTGAGTGCTCTATGGCTGACAATGTCTCCGTTGAGAACCCACACACCGAATTCATCAGGCCTTGCAATCTCTGCCCTCATATGAAGAGAATCACCCTCGACAACATCAGGACCTCGCTGGCGACCATGACCCATCAGGTGGAGATCGCTCCTGATGTGATCGATCGCGCTCGCCAGGCCGTGGAACGTATGCTCGAGGTCGGTCGCAAGGACTGAAACGATGACACAAATCACCCGTCTCGACGCACCGCTCATCGTTGGCGCTGGCGTAGCGGGTCTGACGGTGGCACTGGGCCTGGATCGGTCTTATGTGGTCACGGCGCCCGAGATGGGGTCAACATGGTGGGCTCAGGGCGGTATTGCCGCTGCCTTGTCATCGGAGGACTCGCCCTCACAACACGCTGAGGACACGCTCGCTGTTGCTGGAGGCCTTGCGGCGCACGATGCCGTCGAAGCCCTCACCCGGGGTGGTCCGGAAGCCATTGAGCGACTCACCGCGATGGGTGCCGAGTTCGACCGTGACGAAGAGGGCGATCTCATGTTGGGCCGCGAAGGCGGGCACCAGATCCGTCGGGTTGTCCATGCTGACGGTGACGCCACCGGGGCCGAAGTGATGCGCGCCCTTAATCATGCGGTGGAGGCTTCCGAGCGAGTTGTCACCATCCCGGGGCGGGTCGTGGAACTTGTTGAGATCTCCGGTCGGGTCAGCGGCGTGGTCCTCGCTGAGGGCATGAACCGATCCGTTCTGCTCGCTCCCGCAGTCGTGCTGGCCACTGGAGGGGCGGGTCGTCTCTTTGCACGCACCACCAATCCGCTTGGTGTCACTGGCGACGGTATCGCCATGGCGGCCAGAGCCGGAGCCCGTCTCGCCGATCTCGAGTTCGTACAGTTTCACCCCACAGCCCTTCTCGCCGGGAAGGACCCGCTGCCCCTCCTCACTGAAGCGTTACGGGGCGAAGGAGCGCTCCTCGTCGATGCCTACGGGCGTCGATTCATGGACCAATACCATCCTATGGCTGAGCTGGCACCCCGGGACATCGTGGCCCGCGCCATTTTCTGGCAATACGACAAGGGATTGGGGGCATATCTCGATTGCACCAGCCTCTCCGATTTCACCGAGCGTTTCCCCACCGTCAGTGCCCATGCCCACTCGGTCGATCTCGATCCTGCAACCGATCTGTTACCGGTGTCGCCGGCCGCCCACTATTACATGGGTGGGATCGACGCCGACATCCGCGGCCGCACATCGGCTGCGGGGTTGTGGGCGGTGGGGGAGTGCTCCTCGACGGGGGTACATGGGGCAAATCGTCTCGCCTCGAATTCGTTGCTGGAAGGGCTTGTGTTCGGTGCGAGTGTTGCCATCGACGTCGCGCAGAATCTGGTCGAAACGGATGGGAAGCCGGAGACCACTCCCGAAGCCCTCGACCTGCCGCTGGTGGCCGGCCCGGCTCTAGAGGACCTGCGTCAACTGATGTGGGATCGGGTCGGGCTGGTACGAATCGGATCTGGCCTCTGGGAGGCCCGCAACGGTCTGCTCGAGCTAGAACCGGTGCTTCGCCGCACGATTGCTGGCCGCGTTGCTGTTGAGCTGTCGTTGATGATCGCCCTTGCCGCTCTGCGTCGAAGCGAATCGCGGGGCGGGCACTACCGGGCGGATTACCCCGAATCCGACCCCGTTCAGGCGTTCCGAACGCTGATCGACCCCACCCGCGCCGAGATGGTCTCGATCGAATGATCAACGAATCGTTATACCGCGAAATCGTGCAATTGGCCCTAGAGGAAGACCTCGGCACCGCGGGTGACATCACAAGTGACGCAACCGTTCCGGAGAGCACGGTGGCGAAGGCCGAGTTTCGCACCCGGCGCATGGGAGCCATCGCGGGCCTCGAGGTCGCGGGTTACGTGTTCCACGTCGTTGACGAAACTGTGGTTTTCAACGCACGTGCCTCCGACGGTGATCGCGTGGAGAAAGGGGCCGTAGTCGCAGTGGTGTCGGGAAGTGCGCGATCGATCCTGGCTGCGGAGAGGACCGCCTTGAACTTGCTGGCACGGATGTCTGGTGTTGCGACCCAAACTTCACAACTCGTAGATGCCGTGGAAGGGACCAAAGCACGGATTGCCGACACCCGGAAGACCATGCCTGGGATGCGGGCACTCGACAAGTACGCGGTTCGGATGGGTGGTGGGATGAACCACCGATTCGGTTTGCACGACGCGGTGTTGATAAAGGACAACCACATCGCCGCCGTGGGTTCGATCACCCGGGCCATCCAGGCTGCCCGCGCCCGGGTCGGCCACACCGTTTCAGTCGAGGTCGAAGTGGAGAGCTTGAAGCAGTTGGCGGAAGTGCTCGACTCCGATGTCGACATCGTCCTCCTCGACAACATGTCGCCGATGGAACTAGCCGAGGCGGTGAGAATGGTGGATGGTGCCTTCTCAACCGAGGCATCCGGCGGGATCACCATGGAGAATGTCCGGGAAGTGGCAGAATCCGGCGTCGACGTCATCTCTGTCGGCTGGATCACCCACTCCGCCCCGCAACTGGATATCGGCCTCGACTTCGTAGTCTAAGCGGGCCAAGACCGGGTACCCTCAAAGGCATGAAATCACCTGTGAAAGTTGCGGTCACCGGCGCCGCTGGCCAGATTGGCTATAGCCTGCTTTTCCGAATCGCCTCCGGGGAAATGCTGGGCCTTGACCAACCTGTCCAACTCCAAATGTTGGAGATTCCTCCGGCATTGCCAGCCCTAGACGGGGTGGCTATGGAACTCGAGGATTGTGCTTTTCCCCTTTTGTCGGGGATGGTGAAAACGGCCGATCCTGAAGTGGCGTTCGGTGATGCCGACTACGCACTCCTGGTCGGGGCGATGCCTCGAAAAGCCGGCATGGAACGGGGAGACCTCCTCTCCGCCAACGGAGCCATTTTCACAGTGCAGGGTGCGGCGATTGCGACGTCTGCTTCGCCGGATGTCAAGGTGTTGGTGGTGGGAAACCCGGCCAATACCAACTGTCTGATCGCCAGCAGAAATGCCGCCGGTATGGGCACGGCAAATTTCACGGCGATGACCCGACTCGATCACAACCGCGCCAAGAGCCAACTCGCAGCGAAGACCGGTTGTCCGGTTTCGTCGATTCGCCGGATGACCATTTGGGGCAACCACTCCGCAACCCAATATCCGGACCTGTTCCATTGCGAGGTCGACGGCGAGAACGCTTACGAATTGGTTGGCGATCGCGAATGGGTCGATTCCACATTCATCCCGACCGTGGCCAAGAGAGGAGCGGCGATCATCGATGCGCGTGGAGCTTCCTCGGCCGCCTCCGCAGCCAACGCTGCCATAAGCCATTTGCGTGACTGGGTGGTGGGTACCACCGAAGGCGACTGGGTATCGATGGGGGTCACTTCAGACGGCTCCTACGGAGTGCCTGAGGGTTTGATCTCCTCGTTCCCTTGTATAACCCGGGAAGGCAAATGGGAGATCGTCCAGGGATTGGAGATCGACGATTACTCGCGTGCCAGGATCGACGCTTCAGTGGCCGAATTGGTGGAGGAGCGAGACGCCGTCGTCGAATTGGGTCTGGTCAAGTAAGCAGGGCCGGGCTTTCGCCCGACCCCTTCTCGTCTCAATGCATCGGTTGTCCGTCCCACATGTAGGGCGGAGCTAGCCCTCGAATTCGACGCAGGGCCGTACTTCGACCGTCCCGCGCCACGCCCCGGGGATTTGTTGGGCCCACTTGAGGGCTTCGTCCAAATCGGAGGCGTCCAGTAGGTAAAAGCCGCCAAGGACTTCCTTGGTCTCTGCGAACGGCCCATCGGTGAACACCGCCTCGCCACCCCGGCCCTTGACCCTGATGGTTGTCGCTGTGGTGGTGTCGTGAAGAGCCTCGCCACCCGCCATTACCCCTGCTACTGCCGCCGCCTCGCTGAACTCATTGTACTCCGACATGACCTCCTGCATCTGCTCAGGTGAAATCTCGACACCTTCGGTTTCTGCGGGCGAATAGATCAGAGCTGCATATCTGGGCATCTTTTCTCCTTAGTTTGGTGACGCCTTACAACACTATGACGAATGGGCGTTCACCGTTTCGACAAGGAATTTAGAATTCGACGTCCATATCTGAAACTGCAGCGCCCCACTGCTGAACGGCCGACTGGTGCATCATCAGCTTGGCCAGGTTGCCTGACACTTTGAGCTTGCCTGTCATAAACGCGGTTTGCGTGTTGATTTCACCTTTGGCGATCCCCACGGCGGTGTCGTAGGACTGCTTGACGGTGACATCAGCATTTTCGAGCTGACCGGTGGCCAGAGTGGCGATGCCGCCTGATGTGGACAGGAAATAGTCCACTTCACCCTCTGGGGCGTCGGTGGTTTGGAACTGGATCCCTAGATCGGCGGCGCCGATCGCGTTTTTGAACCCTTCATGGGCGTTGAGTGCGCTTGTCGCCTCGGCGGCCCATTCCTCACTGAGAAACTTGGACATAATCGTCTCCTGTCATTGATCGAACGCCCCGTAGGATAACCCGATCGCCCAAGTTTGAGTAATCACTCAAATCTCCCGAACCAGCTGTATATACAAATCGAGTACCTGTGGATATACTTGCACCGTGACCAAACGTCTGATAGATATCGATGATGACCTGCTTGCTCTTGCCAGGGAGTTCGCAAATGCCGAGACCATCAAAGGAACCGTGGAGGAAGCATTGAGAAAACTGGTGAGAATCGAGTCAACGCTCCGACATCTCGACGAACTGGGAGATGGGCTGGAACCGAACGCCGTCGAACTGTTGGCGGAAGCTCGGAGCGTAGAACCGCCACCTGATGGCTTTCCTGATTGACACCTCGGTTTGGACCCGTAAGCGTCAGGCCCACGTCGCTGGCCGACTGCGGGAGCTTGCTCTTCTCGACATGATTTGGACGTGCCGCGCCGTCGACCTCGAGCTCGCCTATTCGGAACGGTCGAGCTTGGTCTCTCACCTATCTTCCCAACGCCTTTTGCTCCTCGACGCTCCGGTAACTACCGATGTGGTGGATCGATCACTTAGGCTCGCGGTTCTGATGGCTGAGCGAGGATTGCATCGTCATGCCAAACCGATCGATTTGATCATCGCCTGCGCTGCGATGGCATCGGATCTCACCATCCTCCACTATGACCGCGACTTCGACCATATCGGATCAGTCACCGGCCAACCCACCGAGTGGGTGAACCCACCTGGCACCCTCGACTGAGTCCTCCGATCGACAGATGAAGATCGGTCAGCTGATGAGTTTGGCGATCGAGGTTTCGTGGCCCCGGCTGAGCCGAGTGAGCGGAAGTCGTGGATAGCCGGGTTCGAGGCCGGCCGCCTTGGCTGCGGCCTTGACACCCGGCACTCCGAGGGCCTCGACATCACTGCTGATGGAGCTGAGGCGTTTCTGAAGTCGGCGGGCAGATGCCGGATCGGCCTTCGCTTTCGCCAGGGTCTCCTGGACCAGGCGGGGGAGATAGTTGCCCGACCCGGTGATTGCCCCGTAACAACCGACGGCCATAGCGGCCGTGAGCGCCTTGGAGGATCCGGAGAAGAGCATGAAATCCTTGGGAATCGCCTCGACGATCGACTGGAGCCGAACGACGTCGCCCGAAGAGTCCTTCATTCCCACGATATTGGGATGGCGGGCAAGTTTGGCTACGACCGGGATCGGCAGGTTGTAGGCGGTGACTGACGGGACCGAATAGAGGAAAACGGGGAGCTTCGATGTGTCGGCAATCACCTTGTAGTGCTCGGCCATGGCATCGTCGCGCCCTCTGGCGGCGGTGGTAGGCGTCATCACCAACACCGAGTCGGCTCCGGCCTCAACCGCCTCCTCGACCTGGGTGAGGGCGATTCTGGTCGATTCTCCCGAAATCCCAACCATGAGGTGTGCGTTGCGACGTCGTAGCGACCTGGTTAGTTTGAGTCGTTCTCCGGGCTCGAGGTAAGGCCCCTCCCCGTTGGAACCGGCGATGACAAATCCGTGCATGCCGGTCCCGGCAAGGATGCGGACATTCTTCTGGAATGCTTTGAGATCGATCTCGCCACGCATCGTGAACGGTGTCACGAGCGCTGGCATGTAATGCGGGGGATTGATCATCGGGGCAGATTAGACCCCGATGACCTTGACCGAGATGATCAGTCGATGATGTGAATCGGGTTGCCGATCATGTACGCCCGCCACGTGGTGGTGTCATTGACCCCGCCTGGATAGTTGTACCGCATTTGCCACCAGCAGTCGGTGGTGCATGAGTAGGTGGGCGATAAGTCCATCTCAAATTTGAGCCATTCGTTGTTATGCTGGTTTGGTGTTATCGCCTTTGCACAGTTCGGCCCGGTTGGCAGACCACCCAATTGCGTCCAAGTCGCTCCTGGGTTGGGTCTTGTATAAATTCGACACGGCCCGGTAAACACGGTTCCGCCCGGTTGGACGACACTGAGTGTGCCACCCCCGGCGGCATCGCCTGCGTCCCAAAGCTCCACGACGAAGGTCTTGCCGTGGTAATAGGTCGGCACCTCAGCGAGATAGAAATTGGTCACCGTGCCACCAACGTTGTTATAGAGGGAAAAGTCGCCCAGGCCATACAAGTTGCCTGTCGTAGTGCGGACCGAGTAGCGGTTGAGGCCAGCCCGGTCGGTTGTGTTTCCTGGGTTCACGACCATCACCTGTAAGACGTATTCACCAGCGCTCTGTGACCAGCAACTCTGACCGTCCGGCGCGGTCCACGCATATGTCGCCGGTCCCCCCACAGGCACCTGAGGTTCCGGTGGAACGGTTGCTGAACAAAGCAGAGTGTTGTTCGACACATCGAGCGGCGTTGGGTCCGGGGCGAAGAGGTTGACCTGCATTGTTGGTCCACAAGTCGCTGCGTTTGACGGTCCCCAATCTTCACATCCACGGTCGCCAGTTCGAATGGGGTCGCCTGTGGGGCTACCGCCCGAAGTATTGTGGAACGCGAGATCGGTGAACTGGACGGTGAA
>DATDCF010000016.1:0-5526 GCA_036524475.1 Acidimicrobiia bacterium
ACCGGGGCCGTAATGGCTTGGATAGAGCATCGGCGACGCCACATCAACGACAGCAGTCAACTCCTCCCACTTCTGGCCGATCCCACCATCGTCAATGGCTGTGGTGATGAAACCAAAGATGTCCGCGGCGACCGCACATCCCATCGGGCGGAGTGTGGCAACCGCCTCTTCGAGGAAATCAGTGATGGTTGCTATTCGCACTTCGGAACCGACCCCGCCATCGAACTGGGCCGACTCACGACGAGCGTCGGGAAAACGCACGTAATCGAATTGAATCTCGTCCAGACCGGCGGCGCAGGCTTCGACGGCCAGGGACATCGCGTATGCCCTGGCTTCAGGATCAGTCGGGTCCAGGAAGTATTGGCCGTTTGCGCTGTAAGGACCGTCGAGGTCGGCGTCCCAAACCGCCATCGAAGGCTTGGCGATGGCCGCAATCGGGTCCTGAAACGCGACCAGGCGACCAATTACATAGAGATCCGCGGCGTGTGCTTTGGCGACCACGTCTTCCATGTCGTAGACCGAAGCAATCGCGCCGACCTCACGGGCAGTGGGGTCATCACTGTTGTACCAGATTTGTCCCGTCTCATCCTTCAGATCGATCATCAAGGCGTTGAGCTCTGTTGTCTCAGCCATTTCCAGGAATGTCTGCAGATCGGTGGAGACCGCCTCGCCCGACAAATGCACCGCTCGAGCCGAAAATGGTTCCAGGGTGATCGCTTCGTCCCCGGCACCTCCGTCCCATACCAATTCCGTTGGCACCCACGCAGGACGCGTGGCCAGGACCGGCCCCGGTTCCGCACCCCTCAAGCTGTAATGGCCCTCGGAATCAGTTAGCGCCGTGGCCTCACCGGAGCGGACTTCGACAGCCGCGATCGGATCGCCCTCAGGATCGAGAACTCTTCCCCGGAGAACCCTGGCGTTGAGCACGACGCTGTATTCCTCCGCGGGGTCCTCACTGAGGGTGACCATGCGGGGAATATGGCCGGGAGCGCTCACCTCAAGCTCCTGACTCGACCGATTCCACTCCATTTCGATGGACCCGGAGTCGTCGGACGTTCCCGCCTGGCTTCCGTCGATATCGATGACGGCACCTGCGATTGGGACACCGGCGTCGTCGATCACAAGCAGTGTGTAAGGAGTCGATTGTCCGAGCAGAGACCAGCCGGTCCAAGCGGCCCAGATAACTGTGAGCGCCACCAGCAAACGAAAAGATGTTCGACGTGACACTGAAGTGCAAATGGTACCAAGACGCCCCATGTAGCGATATGTGACGGGGTAATCGACGCACAGTTCCCGAGAAATCGTTTGCCAGATTGGGTCCGGGAGGTTAGTTTTCCACAGGGGTTGTTAGGAGGCCGAGTGAACAAGGCCATCAGGACAGACGAAGCGAAAACTTCTCGGAGCAGCGGCTCATCCGACACGGTGAGTTTATATCTCGACGAGGTCTCGGACCATTTGCTTTTAACTGCCGAAGACGAGGTTCGGCTCGCCCGCAACATGGAGCGGGGAAAGAAGGCACAGCGTCTTCTCGATTCGGGAGATTTCAAGCAATCGGACCGCTCCAGCTTGATCCAGCTCATCTCGGCCGGCGAAGAGGCGAAGATGACTTTCATCCGATCAAACCTCCGCCTGGTCATCTCAATCGCAAAGCGATATACCGGGCGTGGCCTCGACCTTCTCGACTTGATCCAGGAGGGGAACCTGGGGTTGATCAGAGCGGTCGAGAAGTTCGATTGGCGCAAAGGATTCAAGTTCTCCACCTATGCAACCTGGTGGATCAAACAGGCGATCACTCGAGGATTGGGCAATAGCGGGCGGACTATCCGGCTTCCGGTCCACATGGTCGACGTCGTCAGGACAGTCCAGGACACCAAGCAGGTCCTTTATGACCAGTTCCACCGGGCCCCGACCATCGAGGAAATAGCCGAGGCTTCGGGGTTGGAAGCCCATCGCGTCCTCGCTGCGATGGACGCTCCGGCCGAAACGATATCGCTCGACAAACCGGTGGGTTTGGAGGGTGAAATCTCCCTGCAGGACTTTGTCGAAGACGACTACGCAACAGATCCGCTGGAAAGCGCTGCAGCGGCGTGGAGGCGCGATCGTCTGATCGAGGCCCTGAAAATACTCGACCCCGAAGAACAGCAGGTGTTATGGCTCCGCTTCGGGCTCGACGGTGAGGAACCCTGGACCCTCGCCGACGTGGGAACGGTCGTCAACGCCACCAGAGAACGGGTGCGTCAGATCGAGGCGCGCGGACTGGCCAAACTCCGCCACCCGAGCTGCGAACTGGACCTAAAACACCTGCTCCAGTAGGACTGTTCCCCCGAGGATCGACACGCCCGTATTAGGCCCTGGCGACATACCTCAGGAACAGCATGTTTTCGCCTTCGACCACGCGGTCCAGCCTCATTTCGTAGGGCGGGTCGATTTCGTCGGAGCCGGTGATGCGTTTTGACTCCCCGCCGGCCAACTTGGGGGCAACTGTGAGGTTGAACTCATCGATTAGGCCGGCACGGGCGAACTGGCCGGCCAGGGACGGCCCTCCTTCGAGGAGGATGATCCCAGCACCCGACAGACTGTCGACTATCGACTGTGGGTCGATATCGGGAAGGATCGCTACATCAGCTGCGTCTCCAAGGTTTGCCAACCGTCCCGGGTTGGCGTAGGGGCCGGTGATGACGAGAGGTTTGTAACTCGAGTCGGAAAACACCCGTTGTTCGACGTCGAGTGACACAGTCCCGCTCACGATCGCCAGTGTTGGGGCGGGGTCCTGCCCCCTCTCCACCCGGCGCGCCCTGCGCGTTTCATCGAGGGAAAGAGGGCGATAATCCTCAACTATCACCGTCCTGGCGCCCACCAACACCACGTCGGCGACACCCCTCAACGCCTTGAACATCGCCATGTCTTCCTCGTCGCCCAGGTCCGTGGAGCCACCGTCGATCGTGGCGGCGCCGTCGATCGAAGCAACGAAATTGAGCATCACCCACGGCCGCCCGTCGGCCCGACGCTCCCCTGCCTCTGCAAGTTCAGTGGGGTCTAGGTTTCCTCGTGGGTCTGATGCGAGTTGTCGAAGTGCCATTCGCCCAAACTACACCGCCCGACGACCTTCAGTCCAAATCGACATATCGGGCAACGTTGGTGATATCGCCCTGATAGATGATCTGTTCGTGGGCCGGTCTATAGCCCATCGCAACGTTGATGTTGAGCATCGGATCGTTGCTTTCCGCATTCTCGGTTTCGATGATCTCGATCTCCGGATACTCAACTAGAAGCACTTCGATCATCGAGGCTTTGAGCCATCGTCCCAGCCCGCGATTCTGATGCTGCGGGTCGACCCCGGTGTCCCATTGATATGCGATCGCCGGGTGGAGACTCTGATGGGCCACATTGGTGTAGCCGACGAAGTCGCCCGTCGCCTTGTGGATCGCGAAATAGCCCAGGACTTCCCGCCCCCGCTTGGACTCGTTCTCTTCGAGCTCCCGCCACTCGTCGACTGTCCACTCCAGAGGGTCTTCTTCGAGATCTTCCATAGGTGCGTTGTTCATCACCCCGGCCACTTTGACAGCCTTCTCGACGAACTCGTCAGGGATCGGTGAGCGCAACAGTCGCACTTCGTAGTCGCCAGCCCGCTCAGATGCACGGGCAATCCACTCGCGCATCAGGGAGCGGTCGACGTCTGCCGTGCGCAACTGGCTCACCCTCTCGTTATACACCGGCCTGATCCCGATTTTCGCAGGCCAAAAGGTGTGAGGGCTGTCCGTGGGCTCGACGGTCATGAAACGCTTGCGACCATCGGCAATCGCATAATCGATGGTCGGTCGGAGCATCTTCTTGCCCAGACCGCGGCCGCGCCAGGGGGCACGCACGTAGACCCACCCGAAACTGTTGTCCAGATCCTGGGTTCGATGTTGGAACAGCCCGGACGTAGCCGCGATTTGATCGCCTTCACGGAGGATCCATCTGGGCACGTCGATCTGGTCACGAACATACCGCCAGTCCACCAGCCGCTGGGCGAATGGCGTCAACGGCTCAGCCGGCCGCCACTCCAGGTCCCACTCGTCATAGACCTCGTTGAGGGCGCCTAGAACCGATTCTGGGGCGCTGCGAGTGTCAATTGGTTCGACAGGACGACTCATTTCCGAACCACCCTATGAAGGGTACCCGGAGCCTGTCGGCTAATTATTGAGGCTCAGGCATCCTTGAGCTTGTCCGCCGCGTCGCCAGCCTTGCCCTTGACTTTGTCCGCCGCGTCGCCAGCCGTGTCCTTTATCTTGTCCGCCGCGTCGCCAGCCGTGCCCTTTATCTTGTCCGCCGCGTCGCTCGCGGTGTCTGCCACCTTGCCGGCAAGGTCATCGGCGCTCGACTTGAAGTCGTCGACAACCTTGTCGACGGCGTCGAATATGGGGTCGTCAATGAGGATGCCCTTCTCTCTGAGCTTCTCGACCACGGTATCGGCGATATCGGATGCTGTGTCTTCACCCAGCCTCGGTCCCAGCTTCTCTTCGAATTTGGCCCTTGCCTCAGAGACGGTGAGCCCGCTGTATTCCTCCTTCTTGGACATCACGAACCTCGCGATGATTGCAATCACAGCAGCGAACAACGCCAGTTTGAACAGTCTTCTGAAGAAGTGGCCACCGGACTCTTCGACTGAATCTACTTTTCCCATTTCGTCCTCCATTTTTACCGAGCCTACTGAAGTCGGAGCGGAAGGGGATTGGAGAAACGAATTTCGCGAATCGCTACGGAACCCTTCACGAAGCCCTCCCCAGCGCGTAAGTTCAATACCGAGATGTTTGGACGGCTTGTCGCTGGCCTTATCGTGATCGGGTTGGCGTTTGGTGTGTGGATCATTTGGCCCCGTGCGGATGAGGATTCTCCGCCGACGACGCAGGTCGCTCTCTCGACCACTTCGATTGCCACAACGACCACCACACCGGAGGAAACCAGTACCACGGCCGCCCCGACTGCAGCCGTGATCGAGACCGTTGAGCAAGCCGAAGACCTCCTCCGCCAATTCTGGTTCGGGTGGTTCGAGGGGATCTATCTCCGCGACGAGGATCGGATCAAAGAAGTGGTCGCAAGCCAGCGGCTATTGGACAATGCCGCCGGTCAATTCGGCACCATGGAATTTACGAACGCGCCGACCGAGAGCGCATTGGGCTTCAGCGGGACCGAAATATTACGAGCCGATGCAGATTGCGTAGTGATCTGGTCGAGTACCAATGTGCCCTTCAGAGGCGGCGAGACGGCCGGTGCCATCGTGTTCCGGGAGGTAGAAAGAACTTGGCTTGTGGTGTCCATCTGGGCCAACAAGAACGATCTCTGGGAGCAGGATTGCGAAGCGCAGCTCGAACCATTGGCGTAGCGATTTTCCTGCTCGTTGCCCTCCCTGCATTCGGCGATGACTTCGTTGCTTGCTGGTCCGATTTCGTCACTGACCCGATCAGTGGCGCCGAGGAACCCGTCACCCGGTGTCGGATCGCCGGGGGTGGCGTGGTCGACTACGGGTCCGACTCGTCGGTTCCG
>DATDCF010000017.1:0-2489 GCA_036524475.1 Acidimicrobiia bacterium
GGTGGTGCCCGGGTCACCCGTCGTCGTCGTGTCGCCCACGGTCGTCGTGGTACCCGGATCGCCCGTCGTCGTCGTCTCGCCCGCAGTCGTGGTCGTCTCACCCGCAGTCGTGGTCGTGACCTGCTCCTCGACCGAGCACACAATGACGTGACTGAATCCCGGTGCATTCGGACCCACTGACGGATAGCTGTGACCAGCCACCGGGTCGTAGTAGACGAAGTTGGTCACACCCTGCTTGATGACCACCAACACCCAGTCTTCACCATCAGGCTCAGCCGGCATCACGAAAGCGGTACCTCCGGCCTGGTTGATCTTGGAACACGAGGCGTCCTCGATGTCTCTCTCATCATCTAGGTAATCGACCCAATAGGGAGCCACGTTGGATAGGGGGCTGAATGCCTCCACGTCATCTGGCGGTAGATGATTAGCCCCCGCCACCAGAGGCACCATGACAGTTACCAATGTCAACGCCACCGTGAAACCCGCGAGTACAGACCGCCAGCGATTCCTCAACATGTGTTCCACCCCTTGCTATTCGAAGGGGGTTCGGTCTCACCACCGGCTTCAAGGTGACGGTCTCTTGACCCAGCCTCCACAGCCTCCCCCATGTTCCCTGACCAATGCGAAGGCCATAGCCCGCATTCAAATGTGTTATCGCAGGAGAAGTCGCATGAGGTCCCGACCATTTGGAGAACGCCGGTGTGGACTAGTCATCGGGCACGGGGCCCGACGAGCTACACGCTTCGCACACCTTGCGGCTACTGAGCAGGATCGGGGTCCCTCAGCACCAGGATCGCACCCGCCAGAAAGCACAGGGCTCCAATGAAAGTTCCGGCGTTAACGATTGCGACGTTCAGCGGCTCGCCAGTGGTCGGGAGCACGACAGCCGCGATGGCGGACAGACCGAAGGCCACCGATCCGACGAGATTGGCTGCGCCCTCCCACCAGACGGCATGGCGCCCCTCCACGTTCGATGACAGGCCGCGTGCAAGCCCGAAGGCGATAGCGCTCGAGATCAGGAAGGCAATCGAGCCAAACAGATCCGGTGCCCAGATCAGCCGATCCTCCTGTTGCACGGACAGGTTGGAGATGAGGGCAGCGCCGGTGCTGATATTGAAGAAGAGCGTTCCTATCGACTGGATCGCCGATGCCATGGCGTCGGGCGTGAGGTTGCGAAAGGCCAGGAATCGCCGCTCTCCGGTGTCGTTGATGGACAGGTAGTACTGGATGTAGCCGGCTGACGTGAAGAACAGCGAGCCGACGAAGAACGTCGCGGCCGTTATCGCCGCGCTGACGTTGTCGAAGTACAGGGGAAGCGAGCCCAGGGCAAAGCAAGTGGATCCGATGGCAAAGAGCCATGCCATCGTCACCGTCAAGCGATGGACCATCGCCTCAGTTGTGGCTGAAGGCAGGCTGTGTCGGCTCCTCGGTCGGATGCTCCCGCAGGAAGTCGACCGCGTCAGCGATGTCCTTGACCAGGTCGTCGGCGAGGTCCCGGGTGAGGCCCTCCCGCACCACGATGCGAAGAACCGCTATGTCCGTGGCGTTGTCCGGCATGGTGTAGGCGGGAACCTGCCAACCATTCATCCTCAAACGAGCCGACACATCGAAGACCGTGAATCCTTCGTCCTCTTTGAGGCTGAAAGCGACGACCGGGATGGCGCTCCCATCACTGATCACCTCGAACGGCCCGATATCGGCCAGACCCGCGGCGATCTCCTGTGCCGTGTTCGAGAGCACCTCCATCACCCGGGTGTACCCGTCCCTGCCCAGTCGGAGGAAGTTGTAGTACTGGCCGACGATCTGATTGCCCGGTCGGGAGAAGTTGAGGGTGAAGGTGGGCATGTCGCCACCCAGGTAATTGACATGGAACACCAGGTCCTCGGGCAGGTCGTCGGCTGACCTCCATACGACGAAGCCGACTCCCGGATAGGTGAGGCCGTACTTGTGACCCGACACGTTGATCGACTTCACCTGGGGCAGTCGGAAGTCCCATTCCAGATCGGGATGGAGAAACGGGGCCACGAATCCGCCGCTGGCGGCGTCGACGTGGACCGGCACGTCCCATCCGGTCTCTTCGTTCTGTGCGACGACCGCGTCGTGGACTTCCTGGATGGGCTCGAACTCTCCGGTGAAGGTGGTTCCGAGGATCGGGATCACACCGATGGTGGTCTCGTCGACCCGCTTCATGACCTCCTCGGGTGTGATGACATAGCGCCCCTTCTCCATCGGGACGTACCGAGGTTCGACGTCCCAATAGCGACAAAACTTCTCCCAGACCACCTGGACATTGCTCCCCATGACCATGCTCGGCCTGTCGGTCGACTCACCGGCCGCTTCTCGGCGCTGCCTCCACTTCCATTTCATCGCGAGCCCGGCGAGCATCACGGCCTCGCTCGATCCGATCGTGGACACGCCCACCGCATCCCCGTCCCCGGGGGCATTGAACAAATGAGCGACCATGTTCACGCATCGACTCTCGATCTCCG
>DATDCF010000018.1:0-3224 GCA_036524475.1 Acidimicrobiia bacterium
TTGTAAACACCCCTGAGCCTCTCTCCCCGTGGAGTCAGCTCCCATCCTCTCAAGTAGTCGAGATCTTCGAGCAGGCCCAGAATGGCGTGGAATTCCTCGACCAGCCCGAATCCACCGGACCGTCGGGCGGTCCTCATTTGCTCCACCTTTCGCTCCAATATCCGAGCCCGTCGGGCGGCAACGAGATGACGTCCCACATCGGGACAGTCAGCCACCGGGTGGGTGGCCTCCCGGGGAGGGCGACTGCGGTCCTTCTCCTTGTTCGGAATCTTGCGGAGGCGTCGCAAAGTCTCCTGGACAAACCGACGATCTCGGGGACGCACCGGACGGGGCAGGTCCAGAGTTGCTGCATGCGCCGACCCGGCAACGATATCCCGACGACCCAGGCTCGACACACGTCCTGATGTGGAAAGGACGAGATACCTGGCACCACTATCCTTGCTGGACAGCCGTTTCAAAACCACGTAGCGGCCCTGTCGAGCACCTCCGACGATGTCGACGACGGCTCCCTCGTTCAAAGTTGATGCGATCGAGTCGTTGTGAGGTTGGGGCGACGACGACTCGATGAGGCTCAGATACTCCTCGACCGATCCCAGATCACACTTCGCCTTCTCCAACTCGGCCGCATATTGCGCCTCCAACGCATCAATGGTCCGTTCGGCGGCGTGCCTGTCCCCTTCGCGCTGGTAGGCGGCGAACGAGGATGCGAGAAGTTCCTCGGCCTGGTCTCGCTGGTACTTGGAGACGAGGTTGGCTGTCATGTTGTAAGTAGGCCTGAAACTCGATTTCAGTGGATGGCTTCCGACTGCCGCTATATCGGTGACACTCGAGAACTTGACAAACGGTGAGTGCAGCACGACCCCATAGCCCTCGACGTCGATACCCCGCCTTCCTGCCCGTCCTGTGAGTTGGGTGTAGTCGCCGGGGCGGAGGATCTCGTGGGACTCACCGTTATATCGGGAGAGATTCTCGATCACGACACTTCTGGCAGGCATATTGATCCCGAGTGCCAGTGTCTCCGTGGCGAACACCACCCTGAGCAGGCCGCTCTCGAAGAGCTCTTCAACAGTCTCCTTGAAGGCGGGGACCAATCCGGCATGATGTGCCCCGATCCCTTCCTCGAGGGCAGCGGCCCACGCATCGTATCCGAGCACCTTGAGGTCCTGGTCCTCGAGGTGAGCGGTTCTGGTCTCGGCAATCATTCTGATTCGCTTCCGTTCATCCGAGGTAGTCAGCCGGCCCCCGGAGTCGGCCAGTGTCCGGGCCGCAGTATCACAGCCGGCGCGGCTGAAGATGAAGTAGATCGCAGGAAGAAGTCGCTCCTCGTGGAGACGTTCAATTGTGTCCACCCGGTTGGGGGTCTTGAACCGCCGCCGTCTCCCCCTGTCCAGCCCGAGCATGTGCTCGATTCGAGGATTCGATCGTCGACGGCCATCCCGTGTGACGAAAGTCGGAAGAAGATGCAAAGCCTGCGATCCCATCTTGTCCTTGATCATGTACATCGACTCCAGTGGAACAGGCCGGTGGTCCGTCGAGATCAAACGCGTCGAGCCACGCCGTTCTCCGACCCAGGCAGCGAACTCCACGTTGTTGGATACCGTGGCGGAGAGACAGACCAGCTTTACCTGCTTCGGGCAGTGGATGATCACCTCTTCCCACACCGCACCACGCATCCGATCCTGTAGGTAATGCACTTCGTCGAGGACAACGAAGCTGACGCGATGGAGCCGGGAGCTGTCTGCATAGATCATGTTGCGCAGCACTTCCGTGGTCATCACGACGATGTCCGCGTCGCCATTGATGACATTGTCTCCGGTCAGCAATCCAACCTTCTCGACGCCGTGTACCGCCACCAGATCGGCGTACTTCTGATTGGATAGCGCCTTGATCGGCGTGGTGTAGAAGGCCCGTTTCCCATCGAGCAAAGCCAGATATATCGCGGCATCGGCCACCAATGTCTTGCCGGAGCCGGTCGGAGCGGTGACCACGACCGAGTGCCCATCCTCCATGGCCTGGCCCGCCTCGTACTGAAATTCGTCGGGAACGATCGATAGCCCGTCCCAGAACCCGTCGAGCCTGTTACTCATCGTTTCAATGTCAGACGGATCAGCCAATATGTCACTTCGTACATCACATATAGCGGGATCGATAAGACCAACAGCGTGAAGGCGTCGCCACTCGGCGTGATAGCGGCGGCCACCACCACGATGACCAGAATCGCCCAGCGACGACCCGAGGCCAGTTGTGCCGATGTCACGAGATGGGCGGCCCCGGCGGCATAGAGAAACACCGGGTACAGGAATGCAACTCCGAAAGCGAACAGGAAGCGCAATGTGAATGAGTAGTACTCGCCCAACTGGAGGTTGGTCTCGACGCCAGGGAAGATGTTGAGGAGAAATTCCAGCCCCCTGGGCAGTGACCAATAACCGAATGCCACTCCACTGACGAACAGAAAGACCAGGGCGGCGACGATCGGAATCGCCCACTTCCGCTCGCTCTGCTTCAAGGCAGGGTTGATGAAGGCCCAGATCTGATAGAGAACGATCGGACTCGCCAGAATGACCCCGCCGAATAGGGACAGCCTCATCCAAATCCCCCATTGCTCGCCCACTCTCAAGGTCTGAAACTCGGATGTGTCGGTGGCGGCAAAGAAAGGTTGCTCGAGAATGATGCGGATCGGGTCCACAAACACAAATGCGACGATCCCACCGATAAGGACAGCCGCAGCGATTTTGACCAGCCTCCACCTCAGCTCATCGAGATGGGCTAGGATCGATTGGGGTTGGTCCGAGGTCATTCCTCTTCGTCTCCACCCGGTTCCCGGGATTGAAGGGCCTCGCGTCGTTCGATCTCTTCGAGATCGGCCATCGCATCGGCAGGGGTTGGCCCCGAAACAGGTTTAGGCCCCGTCCACTCGAGACGGCTGACCCCGACTTCGTCTGCGGCCTTCTTTATGTCGCCAAGGGGTTTCTTGAAATCATCTTTGATTCCCTTCCACTCGTCGCTGACTTCTTTGAGCCCGGCAACCTCGGACTCGAGGCCACGTTGAATTTCGCGTGCTGCCTTGCGGAGTTCGGCTGCGTATTCGCCTGCCTTACGTGCGATTTCGGGTAGACGGGCCGGCCCGAGGACGATGAGGGCCACGATCATGATGATGATTAGTTCGCCGCCTTGAAACATCGGGCGATGGTAAAGGGTTCTTCACCCATTAACGAGAAGTGGCG
>DATDCF010000019.1:0-16260 GCA_036524475.1 Acidimicrobiia bacterium
GGCGCCAGGCCCGACACCAACGAGAACGCCAATCGCTCCTGTCCTCATCAGATGGAGCGCGGTCGAATAACTCGCACACCCACCGACGATGACAGGTATCGGGCATTTTGCGATGTATTCCTTCAAGTTGAGAGGCTCGGAACGCGTGGATACGTGCTCAGCGGACACCACCGTTCCCTGAATCACCAAAATGTCAAGCCCGGCATCGAGGGCGTGCGATGCCCAGGATCGAATCCGCTGTGGCGTCAGCGATGCCGCAGTCACTATGCCGGCGGCCTTCATTTCTGTGATCCGTTGCCCGATGAGATCGGGATTGACCGGAGCAAGGTAGATCTCCTGCATCCGGAGAGTCGCCTTCTCATTGTCGAGTTCGGAAATCTCCTCGAAATAGGGCATGGGGTCTTCGTATCTGGTCCACAGACCCTCCAGATTGAGAACGCCGAGCCCGCCGAGTTCTCCGATCTTCACGGCTGTTTCCGGGCTGATCGCCGAGTCCATTGCCGAACCCATCATGGGGAGTGAGAACTTGAAGGCGTCCAGCTGCCACGAGATATCTACGTCGTCGGGGTCGCGGGTCCGCCGCGAGGGCACAATTGCGATGTCATCGAAGCCGAAGGCCTGACGCCCCGACTTGCCAATCCCGATCTCTATCTCCACAAACATCCTCCGCCGGTGAGTTGGGGCAAGGGTAACAGGGCAGATGCCGATGGATTCAGTACTCTGCGCCGTCGTGACATGACCGACCTACCCACTTCAACCCGAACCTGGTCGTACGTCGACTTCATCCTCGTCATCCTTGGAGGGTTTCTCGGGGCGGGTGTCTTTGCTGCCATGGGATTCTTCGTTGAAAACGATGAGGCATTCATCATTCTCGCCCTTGCCGGACAGTACGTGGGGCACCTCTTCGTGTTCTGGCTGATCAATCGTTCGAAACCGCCCAACTCTTTGGGCCTCGAGGCCCACGGACGCGACACTGTCTATGTCGTTGCCGGCGTCGGCCTCCAACTGGCCATTTCGATCCTCTTTCTTCCGGTGGTGCTGTTGCTCTTCCCCGATGGAGGGCCGGCGCAGGAGATCGGGTCGGTCATGTCCGGCCTGAATTCGACTGCGGCGCGGATCGGGGCGCTATTCATCTCGGTTGTCCTGGCCCCGGTCACCGAGGAAATTGCCTTTCGGGGAGTTTTGATCAAGGCGCTTGGAGCCAGGTCGAATCGCAAAATAATTGTCATCAGTGCCGCGGTTTTCTCCCTCTTTCACATGGCCGGACTGGCGACGGAAAACTTCGCGCAAGCGGCGGCCATCGTCCTTCCCCAGCTGTTCATCGTCGGGGTAGCCCTGGCATGGCTGACGCTACGCTCCGGCCGGTTGGGACCGGCCATCTTCCTCCACAGTGGGTTCAACTTGCTGGCGGCAATCGTGCTGTTGTTGCCCGCCGACCTGGTCGACGTTTAGGCGTCTAGCCGAGGCCAACCGCCTGCCGGACTGGTGCCATCTCCAACTCGGCACGACCACGGGCGATTTCACCGTTCCCGGCCATCAGCGAGATGACGTCGTTTGTGTTCAGGGCACGGAACGATTCCGAAATCGGGTGGAGACCCTGGGCAATCGCCTCCCCGACGGCAAGTTTGAACGCTCCGTATCCGGAGTCGGCGTACTCACCGGCGAGATCTTCCACCGACCGATCCGTGAAGAGGGCGAATAACTCGAGGAGATTCGAGATCCCTGGCTTTTTCTCCCAGTCGTAGCCGACTTCAGACCCGGTATCCGTGACCGCCGCTTTGACCTTCTTCATTATCTGGTCGGTGGTATCGGTGAGCAGAATGCGGCTCTTCGGCGAAGGGTCCGACTTGGACATCTTCGAAGTCGGGTCGGTGAGCGACATCACCCGGGCCCCGATCTCCGGTGTGATTCTCTCCGGCACCGGAAAGATATCGCCGAAACGGTCGTTGAACCGAACCGCCAGGTCGCGTGTCAACTCGAGGTGTTGTGTCTGGTCGTCGCCTACCGGCACAGCTTGCACTTTGTGGATCAAGATGTCGGCGGCCATGAGGACGGGATAGGAGAGCAAACCCAGGTTCTGCCCGGCCCTATCGGCCTTCTCCTTGAACTGAGTCATCCGCTCCAGTTGCCCGATCCCGGTGAGGGTGCCGAGGATCCAGGTCAGTTCACTGTGCTGAGGAACGTCCGACTGGAAATAGAGCAACGACCTCTGTGGGTCGACACCAACCGCCAACACCATCTTCGCCGTCTCAACCCTCTGCCTCGACAGTGCATCAGGCTCATAGGGCAACGTCATCGCATGGAGGTCGACAACGCAGTAGATGGTCTCGTAGTCATCCTGCATCGAGACCCAGTTCTTCAGCGCCCCTACATAATTGCCCAGATGCAGGTCACCCGTAGGTTGGATCCCGGAAAAGACTCTCTTGTTTTCAGTCATCACTCATACCTCAATCACTCACAAAAAAACCGTCGGGGTGACACCGCCGACGGTAAACGAGTACGTGCGCCAGTGCCTATGGGTTCAGACTCCAACGCCAGGTCGAAAAACTCACTATCGGGACACGTTAACGAGCGGTCTCCGAGATATCAACGCCCTGCCCTAGCAGGTTGGCCTCCTCCGATTCGAGAAGACCCCATGCTCCGTGGACCTTCAACCCTGTCACCAGCGCGTGGCCGCTCTCCGAAACGAACCTGGTAGCCGAGAGGGCCGTCGAACTCAGGTCGGCACCCGATAGATTGGCGGCGCCAAACCGAGCCCCTTCCAGATCGGACCCGGACAGATCGGCACCGCTGAGTTGTGCGCCGGTCAGGTCGCTGAGGGATAGGTTGGATTCTCTGAGATCGGCGTTGGTCAGGTCGACCCCGCGAAGATCACAATTCTTCAGGTAGATTCTTCGCAGGTCTTTCGATTTGGGGGCCCACTGACGTAGATCCAGGCCGAGAAGGACCCTGCCTCGATACTTGTCATATGAGTCGGCTGTGAGGAATCGGTTCACCTGGTCGGGGCGGATCGATCCCGATGTAAACCTCTCTGTGCCACTTGTTGGATCGGCATTCGGGTGATAGGAGGAGTTGACCTCCCACCAACCCGGGCGATCCTCTTCCAGCACAACGATCTTCCTCAACCACTTGATCGATTTGTAGAAATATCGGCCGGGGGTGACAACACGAACCGGTCCCCCATGCTCGATGTCGAGCGGTTCGCCATCGAATGCATGCACTGCCCACGAGTGCTCGAGAGCCAGGTCGAGGGGTAAGGACGTATGGTGACCCCGGTCACTGTATGCCTGGAAAGACACGAAGTTGGCCGCGCTTTCCACACCCGACGGGGAGAGGATCTCCCGGAGTGGTATGCCGGTGAATCGGGAATCGAAACGAGTCCATGAGGTGACACAATGGATGTCAAATACCAGATCCCGAGTGGCCAGATCGAGGAATCCCCGAAGATCGCAGGTCATCGGATTAGCGACGGCACCCTCGATCTCGAGGGCCCAATTTCCAGGGTTGGAAGCCAGGTCAGAAGAAGGTGCTCGCTCCCCGACCACCGGAAACCGCCTGGTCTCGATTTGACCGGGCGGGAGCCAGTTCACCCCGATTCTCCCAGGCCCCTCTCCACCGTCGGGCCATCCAGGAAATCTGCAACGATCGAGGACGGGTCGACCACCGACTTGAGTACCGCCGCCCCGGACGGCGAAATGAAATCTGTTACCTGCAACTCCAGTTCAACGACACCCGACGTTCCCAGCCCCCGGATCGTCGTAGCGAGGCCCACGGCATCCATCAAAGTGAGGTCTTGATCGACGGTGACAAAAGGTGCGACCGCCTGGGCAACGCCAATGATATCCTGCGGGTTGGAAAAGTCTCCGAGACGGCTCATCATGAAAATCATGAACTCCCGTTGCCTCTCGTTTCGGGTCAAGTCGGACACACCCTCCACGGTCCTCCAGCCATCTTCGGATAGTTCCTGGGTGTGACGCGATCGGAGCCACGCCAGGGTCTGGGCACCATCGGCGAGAGTGCATCCTTGCGGTAGAGAGAGCTTGGATCGTTCGTCTCGCACCGCGTACTCGACGCAGATTTCGTATCCGCCCACTGCATCGACAGCGCTCTGAAATCCTGCGAGATCGACCAATGCGAAGTGGTCGACAGGCACGCCAATCAGATTCTCGACCGTCTCGACGACGACGCTCGGGCCGTTCATCGTCTCGCATCCCTCGAGAGCCTCATTGATCCGATACTCCCCGTCACCGCAGACCCTGTCGACCCAGAGGTCCCTGGGAAGAGAAAGGATTCCCAGCTTGCCTTCTGCGGAACGGTCGCGTATCAGAACAAGGACTACATCAGCCCTCTCTCCGTCGAAGTCACCAAAACCTTCGGTGTCGTCCAGGTCGCTGCGTGAGTCCGAGCCGACCAGAACGCTGACGTCCAGCCCATCGCCCGACGGGGGCACGGTGATCTGGGCGGGGTCATCGACGGTGGAAACAGTCGACTCGTCACCGGGCTCATCGTCCGCGCCAGCGGCGGTTGGCGGGTTGATGGCGACCCGGTTGACATCGCTCCATGTGGTCGCGACCAAATAGAAGCCGCCGCCTACGACGAGGGCTAACAAAACGGCACCAGCAATGAGTACGCGTTTTCGGGTCAAGGGAGTTCCGCCACGAGATTCTAATTCTATGCCGTGAAATGAGATTTGCGACTTGAGTATTACGCGAGCCCGACGAGAAGTCGCACCATCAGCGCAGTTGCCCCCCACAACGTATCGGTTTCCAGGTCGAAATACCACACCTTCCATCCCTCCCAAGGGACGTACGCCCAAAGGTCAGGATTGGCAAGGTCAACGAGCCGGGGTGTGTAGATCTTGGCGACCTCGCGCTCCGACGGCACCAGGCCCAATGGGGTGGCTATACGGGCGACCACCGGAACCACCATGAGCGAGAACTCCCTGGTGTCGATCGGCTCGAGAAATCCGAGAACCGTTACCTGGCCCTCATCGATCCCGACTTCTTCGTGCGCCTCTCGCAACGCCGTGTCCACCGGGCCGTCATCCCCGGCGTCAGGGCGTCCTCCGGGAAACGCGATGTGGCCGGCATGTGTGGGCATCGTGTCGGGGCGCTTGGTCAGAACCACCCTTATCTCCCCGTGCTCGTCCTCAAACAGCGGGACGAGGACCGCCGCCTGCAGCTTTTCACCTGGTGAAGGAAACGAATCCTGGAGATGAATCTGGTCCCACATGACGAGATCAGGTTACGGTTTGAATAGGCTGTGCCGGTGGCTTCACCCACCCTGGAAACCGAACGCCTGCTGATCAGGAAATTTTCCCGACGGGACGCCGGGACCCTGAACGACGCAATCAGAGTCTCGCTGCCCGATCTCAATCAGTGGCTGCCATGGGCGAGGACCGATTACGAATCCGGCGACGCAGTGGCGTTTATCCGGGACTCGGTCCAGGCGTGGAAGGAAAGTCGGGCCTGGGACTACTCCATTCGATTCCAGGACGACCCGACACGCCACATCGGGAACATCTCGATGTGGACAGTGTCGAAAACCGGGAAGATCGCCGAGATCGGCTACTGGATTCGATCTGACGAGGTGTCTCGAGGCGTGTGCACAGAGGCTGCGGGCGCCGTTCTCGGAGAGGCCTTTGGCCGGCTCGGGTTCCACAAGGTCGTGATGAGGATTGCGATCGGAAACGAGGCATCGCACCGGGTGGCTGAAAAGCTCGGGTTCACCAGAGAAGGTGTCCTACGTGAAGAACTGCTGATCCGGGGCAACTGGGTCGACCATGCGCAGTGGTCGATGCTCGACCGCGAATTCTCGACTTTGCGTCGTATCAAGAGATCGACGGGGTCTACCTCAGAGACTTGACCACCTTCAACCGCCGGCTGCCAGGACCCGGGACGCCTCGCCTACGAAGGTGGCGATGGACGGGTAGATCCCTATGGCGATGGTGAGACCCGCAGTGATCACCAACGCCAGACGGAGAGCTCCAGATGACGCCTTCTCCTCGCCGGGGATTCGATCGGCGGCGGGGTCGTCGAGCCATACTGCCTTGACCACCCGTGCGTAGTAGTAGAAGGCAACGACCGCGTTGATCGCAGCAATCACCGCGAGGATGATGGTCGCCGAGCCGCCTGCGATGATCACCGAGCGGAACATCTCGAACTTGGCGAACCAACCGGCGAGGGGAGGTATCCCCGCCAGGCTGAAGAAGAAGATGGCCACCAGAACGCCCAACCTGGCATCGATCTTGCCAAGACCGGCCCAGGCGTTGATCTCGCCCGACCCGAGCTTGTTGCCAACAGCAATGACCACGGCAAAAGCGCCGAGATTCATGATCGAAAAGATCACCAGATAGATGATGGTCGCCGAAAACCCCTGTTCCAGGTTTGATCCGGCGACAGCGGCGGCCGCAAACGGAACCAGCATGAACCCGGCCTGAGCAATCGAACTGTATGCCAGTAGCCGCACGATGTTCGTCTGGCGGAGTGCTGACAGGTTGCCCAGAATCATCGAAAGGGCGGCGATCACCCACAGCGCCGGTGCCCAGATCTCGCTCAGTTCGGGCAATCCCAGATACATCACGAGCAGCATGGCGACGAATCCGGCTGCCTTGGAGTTGACCGACAGATACGCCGTGACCGGTGTTGGGGCTCCCTCATAGGTATCCGGTACCCAGAAGTGGAAGGGCGCTGCAGCGATTTTGAAGCCAAACCCGAGAATGATGAAGAGGACGGCGAGGATCATCGCCGGCTCGGCCTCCTGGCCCACCGCCGCTGCGGAAATCCCGCTAAAAGTCACTTCACCGGTCAACCCGTAGAGCATCGACATCCCCCACAACAGGATCCCTGTGGAGAGAACACCCATGATGAAAAATTTGAGCGACGCCTCGTTCGATTTCAAGTCTCCCTTGCGCCACCCGGCGAGCAGGAAGAGAGGCCCGGTGGTGAGCTCGAGTCCGACGAAGAGAATGATCAGGTCGCGCGACGATGCCATCAACAACGTGCCCAGGACCGAGGCAAGGATGAGAAAGTAGTACTCGCCCTGGTAGAAGCGCTCCGACTCGATGTATTGATGCGAGAGCAGAAGAACCAGGTAGGCCGACACGATGAACAGGCCTTTGAGGACCAGGGCAAACTGGTCTACCACGTAACTGCCGTCGAACATCGACCGCACCTCACCATCGACTGCGAGAAAGATCAGAGGCACTGCCGCCAATGCCGTTCCGGCCACGGCTGCGGTTGCCGTCCAGTATTTGTTGGGGCGGGTCAGGATGAGATCTAGCGCAAATACGACGAGCATCGTCACGACGATCACCAACTCCGGCGCTAACGCCAGGTAGTCGATATCAAACGGCATGGTGCCAGCCGATCAGCGCCGGTGGATGCACGGTTAGCCACCACCCGGGAGCGAAGCAGTGATGTCGGCTCCGAACACGGTCTCGACCAGCGAAACCACAGTGTCGGTGGTCGACTCGAAAACGATCTTGGGATAGATTCCGATCACCACGATCAGGATGACAATCGGCACCCACGCCATCATCTCAAAACGGTCGACGTCGCGGAATTCGTGGCCTTCCCATTCAGCGGAAGGGTCGCCGAGGTTGACCTCCTGCAACATATAGAGCATGTACCCGGCGGTGAGAACGGTGCCGATGGCCCCGATCACCATCGCGGTCCGAAATAATCCGAGGGGCAGACCCGCCAGCGGGTTGTACGACCCGACGAGGGACATGAACTCACCCCAGAAACCAGCCAACCCGGGTAGGCCGAGCGATGCCATCGCGGTGAAGGAGAGGATGCCACCCATGATTGGCATGAGTTTCATGTTCCCGCCGAGACGCGACATCTCGCGGGTGTGGTAGCGGTGATGGATCGACCCTGCCACAAAGAACAGCAAGCCGGTGATGAGGCCGTGGGCGACCATCCCGATTATCGACGCGTTGATTCCAATTTCGGTGAGCGTCGCGATTCCAAGCATCACGAAGCCCATGTGGCCCACCGACGAAAACGCGATCAGCCGCTTCATGTCGGTTTGGGCAAGACATGCGAGCGAGCCATAGATGATCCCGATTACGGCGAGGATGGCGATGAACGGAGCCCAATTCCTTGCTTCGTCAGGGAGGATGGGCAATGAGATCCGGATGAAGGCGTACGACCCGAGTTTCAGCATGATTGCTGCCAGCAGCACCGAACCCACGGTGGGTGCGGCTGTATGGGCGTCGGGGAGCCAGGTATGGAAGGGCCACATCGGCACCTTGACGGCGAACCCGAGGAACATCGCACCAAAAACAAGGAAGGCGAAGCGTGGGTCGGTGAAGGCACCAGCACCACCGAGGTTGGTCAATTCCACAATATCGAAGGTCCGCTCTCCGAACTCACCGGACTTGAAGTAGAGGGCCAGGAAGCCAAGCAGCATGAAGGCAGAACCGAACAGAGTGAACAAGAAGAATTTGATCGACGCGTAGAGCCTCGTTTCCACCTCCTTGGCAAACCCGGGGATCTTCCGGAGCGTCCTGTCTCCCCATACGCCGATCATGAAATACATCGGGAGCAAGACGATTTCAAAGAAGATGAAGAACAGCACGAGGTCGAGGGCAACGAAGGTCCCGTTCATCCCGGTGGCGAGTAGCAACATCAGCATCAGGAATGCTTTGGGGTTGCGTGGCTCATCCCAATGGTTCCATGAGTAGATGACCGACAGGACCATGAGGAAAGTCGATAGAACCAACAGCGGGAGACTTATCCCGTCAATACCGAGGTGGTAATTGGCGTTGATGGCACCAATCCAGGTCTTATCGACCTCGAACTGATAACTGTTGTAAGACCCCCCACCAAAATCAAACTGGCCGATCATGACGATCGAAAGCAGGAACGCTACAACGGCCGTACCCAGCCCGAGGACCTTGACGACACCCTCTCTCTCCTTTGGCACCATGCCGATCAGCAGAGCGCCGATCACTGGCACGAAGACGATGAGCGTCAAACCCCAGCTTTCGAACCATTCCATTTCTTTGCCTTCCTAAATCGCGATCACAAATATGACAACTAAGAGGACCGCCCCACCAACCGCAAAGGCGGCGTACTGCTGGACCCGCCCGGTCTGGAGACGTCTCATTCCGCCACCGGCGCCGTCGGCAGCCGCCGACAATCCGTTGGCAAATCCGTCAACACCCCGTTGATCGAGGATGTTGTACACAAAACCGCCCAGGACCTTCATCGAGCCTGCCACTCCATTGATGATCCCGTCGAGAACATAAGTGTTGAACCAGACAACTGCTCTCGCCAACGGCCCCATGATGAATGCAACGAGGCCCAGGGCGGCGTCGTCGATGTAGTACTTGCGCCGCAGAAGTGGATAGAGGACCGGCACATCGAGAGTGTCCCGCTCTTCTTGAGTTTCCCGGTCCTGGCCCCAAATTGCCAGACCGAGCCAGACTCCAAGGAGAGCAGCCGCCATGCCGAGTGCGGCCAACGCTAGATCGATCCCTTCGGCGTGATGGTCGCCCATCCCCACCACCCGAACACCCAGCCAGGTCGTGAAGTTTTGTATCCCGGGAAGACTCACACCAGGAATGTTGACTAGCCCGAACAATGCCGACGGAATCGCCAGACCGATCAATGGCCAGGTCATGATCCTCGGTGACTCGTGCGGATGGGCGGTGCCCTTGTACCTGCCAAAGAACGTGAGCGACACGGTCCGGGTCATGTACAGAGCGGTGACAAAGGCACCGGCGATCGCGATCCACATGACGACGGTATAGCCCTCATGTCCCAGGGTGGCGAGGATCTCATCCTTCGACCAGAAGCCCGCCAACGGGAAGATTCCGGCCAGGGCCAGCGAACCAACCATGAATGTCCAGTACGTGGTGGGCATGAATTTTCGCAAGCCCCCCATATCGTTCATGTTGTTCGAGTGCACCGCATGGATCACCGATCCAGCACCGAGGAACAGGAGCGCCTTGAAAAAAGCATGGGTGAACAGGTGGAAAAGACCGGCCGTATACCCGCCGGCTGCGATGGCGGTCATCATGTACCCGAGTTGGGAAACGGTGGAGTAAGCGAGCACTTTCTTGATGTCGTTCTGGACCAGAGCGAGCAGACCGATCGCAAAGAGGGTGATACCGCCAATCGCGACCATCCACGGTCGGGCCTCCTGTGCCAGATTTTGAAACAATGGGAAGGTTCGTGCCATCAAATAGACACCCGCCGTGACCATGGTTGCCGCGTGCATGAGCGCCGACACCGGCGTCGGTCCGGCCATGGCGTCGGGAAGCCAGATGTGCATCGGGAACTGGGCGCTTTTGCCCATCGCGCCGAAGAAGAGCAGTAAGCCTCCTGTTACGGCGACCGCGGCCAACGCCTCGTCGTGGGCAAAGGAGGCGAGGTCCAGTTCCGCGAATCCGAAGTCCCCGATCGATACGCCGACAAGGATCGTCCCCAGTATCAAACCAATGTCGGCCACCTTGTTGGTCATGAACGCCTTGTTGCCGGCGCGAACGTTGTCGAGGTCTTCCCAGTAGTGCCCGATCAACAGGTACGAAGCAAGCCCCACACCTTCCCATCCAATGATCAGTTGGATCAGGTTTGGCGCTGACACCAGGACCAGCATCGCCCCGGCAAACAACGAGAACGCAGCGAAAAAGTTATTGACTCTGACGTCGCCCTTCATATATCCGAGGGCGTAGATGAAGACGAGAAGACCGACAAAGTTGACCAGGAAATACATCATGATCGACAGTCCGTCCACTACCCAACCGAGTTCGAAGACCAGGTCTCCACCGATCCGGCCGATCTCAAAGACCGTCTCTGTGAGGACCCCCTCAGTCATGTTCATCACAAAGAGGACTGCTGCCCAGATCAGGTTGATGGCCAAAGCGGCCACCGCGATTTCACCACCCTGGTTCTTCATCTTCTTCCCGACAAAGAGAATCAGGATGAAAGCCACAAAGGGGAGGAGGAGCATGATCCCGGCAGTGTCCGCCCACCATCCCCCGTCCCCGGCAATAATCTCGACATGCCCGGCTTCTTCCGTAGCCAGGACTGACAAAGCATTAAGCATGGTCACCACCTCATCAGGTTGAGGTCGTCGACGTCGGCGGATTTACGATTTCGGAAGATCATCAAGACGATCGCCAACCCGATACCAACTTCGGCTGCCGCGATCGTGATTATGAAAATCGAGAACACCTGACCGGTGGCATCAGCGGAGCGGATCATTGATTCGAACGCGATCAAGTTGATATTGACGGCATTGAGCATCAGCTCTACCGAGAGGAGGATCAGCACGATGTTTCGGCGAACCATCAGCCCATAGGTACCCAGAGCGAAGAGGGCTGCGGCGATGACTAGAAATTGGTTTACGAGCATGGCCGTCTCATACTGCGTCCCGCAGTTCTTCCTCGAGCGGAGTCAGGTCGCGTCGGGCGATGGTTATCCCACCGATCAGCGCCGCTAGAAGAACAAATGAAACCGCTTCGAAGGGGATCAGGTACCGCCCCAGCAGACTATCGCCGAGGATGTTGGTGGAAGTCGGGTCACCGACTCGGGTCACTTCCCTTGATCCGAAGGAGTAGAGCGAAGATCCAGCCAATAGGACGAAGAGCGCAATCGAAAGGACGGCCGGCATCACCTTCCTGTCGATGTCGAGCGTCTCATCCAAGCCCGTTGGGGCGCGAGTGATCATAATCCCGAACAGAAAGAGGACGATTACCGCCCCGATATAGACGAGGACGAGAACCCAGGCCACGAATTCGGCTGAAAGCATTAGAAATAGTCCGGCTGTGCCGGCGAGTGCACCAACCAGAGCGAGCGCAGCATGAACCACGTTCTTTGCGGTAACTACCCGGAATCCCGATACCAGGACGATGATGCCGATCAGTAGAAAGACCCAGTTGACGGGTTCCGAAATCCAGTCGAAGAAACTCATGGCTCCAACCCCGGAGCTTTAGGAACCGTGTGCAGCCAATCCTGGAGACGATCCTTGTCGTGGAGCATGGCGCCCATCTTCTCTTCCGAGTACTCGTACTCGGGTGACCAGAACAAGGCATCGAAGGGACAAACCTCCACACAAATGCCGCAGTACATACAAAGGGCGTAGTCGATGTCGAATCGGTCGAGTGTTGCCCTGACTTTGATCCGGCCTCCGGGTGTCTCCGGTGCTTGCTCTTCCTTGTGGCCCTCGATGTAAATACACCAGTCGGGACATTGTCGGGCGCAGAGCATGCAGACCGTGCAGGCCTCCTGGTCGAGGGCAATGACGCCGCGTGCACGGGGCACCGGGGTCTCCTTGACCTTGGGGTAGTTGACCGTCCGGAGATGTTTCCCGGGGACGAAAATCGTCTTGAACATCGTGTCCAGAGTGACCCACAGGCCCTTGAGCATTCCTCGCCCGGGGAATCCGCGTCTTTCGTCGGCCATCAGAGCAAAACCTTGAAGGTGGCGGTTACCAGGATGTTGAGCAAAGCCAACGGAATCAGCCATTTCCATGCAAGAGACTGCAGCTGGTCCTGGCGGAATCGGGGGAAGGTCCAGCGGAACCAAATCATGACGAAGACGAGTACAAACACCTTGGCCATCAGGACTATCGGGCCGAGATAGGCAAGCTGACTCTCCGCCAGACCCGGTAGCCAGTACCCGCCCAGGAACAGTGTGGCCGCGATAGCCGACATCGTGAACATGTTGGCGAACTCGGCTAGGAAGAAAAACAGGAAACGAAAACCGGAATACTCGGTGAGATAACCCATGACCAACTCGGATTCGGCAATCGGCATGTCGAAGGGAATTCGAGTCAATTCGGCGAGAGCGGCGATCATGAAGATGGCGAACCCGACAAACTGAAAGATCACATACGGATAGCCGGACTCGATCTGAGCTTCGACGATTCCGGTCATGCTCATGGTCCCGGCCAGGATGACCGAGCCCACCACTGCCAGTATCAACGGCAATTCATAGGCAATCAACTGCCCCGCGGCGCGCAGACCACCCATCAGGGAATACTTGTTGGCCGATGACCATCCGGCCACCAGAACTCCGATAGTGGACAACGAGGAGATCGCAAGGGCGTAGAAGATGCCGACATCGAGATCGCGGAAGATGAGGTCCGGGCCGAAAGGAATGACCACAAATAGGGCCACCGTGCCCACCAACACCCAGATCGGCGCGGTCTTGAACACCGGACGGTCGGCATCCGTCGGGATCAAGTCTTCCTTCTGGAAGAACTTCACTCCATCAGCTATCAGCTGGGCCCATCCCCAGCGACCGCCCGCAAAGTATGGGCCGACACGGTTTTGCATCTTCGCCGAGAGCTTCATCTCGGCGAACCCGATGACCATGCCGATTAGCGGGATCATCAGGGCGACGAGCAGAATTTTTCCCACAAGCGAAACCCAGAAATTCGAAAACAAGTCAAGGACTACTTCGGGCATTATCTGTCCACGTCCCCGAGCACGAAGTCGAGGCTACCCATGATGGCGATGATGTCCGGCACCAGGACACCTTCGAGGATCCAGGGCAGGATCGAGAGGTTGGAGAAGCTCGCCGACCTGATTTTGAGTCGATAGGGTCCCTGGCCGCCATCAGACACCAGGTAATAGCCCATCTCACCCTTCGGGTTTTCAGCACGGACATACGTCTCTCCGGCCGGGACCTTGATCACCTTGGGTACTTTGGCCTGGAGCGGGCCGGATGGAATACCTTCGATCGCCTGGCTGATAATCCTCGCCGACTGGCGTATTTCTTGGAGTCGGACCCACCAGCGGTCCCAGCAGTCGCCATTTGCCCCGGTGGGCACGTCAAAGTCAAAGCGGTCATAGGGCAGGTAGTCGTCGACCTTGCGAAGGTCAAAGGCTGCCCCGGATGCACGGAGATTTGGGCCGGAGACCCCAAATGCGGCGGCAACTTCCAGCGGGAGGACCCCGATGCCTTTGGTGCGGGCAAGGATAATTTCGTTACCGGCCACCAGGTCTTCGAGTTGGTCGGCAGCGTGGAGAATCTGATCCATCGCTTCACGGGTTTCCATTAGAAATCCGGCGGGCAGGTCCTGCGGGGTCTTTTTCTGGGTCGGACCGGCACCGGCGATTGGCTTGACCCCACCGATGCGGTTGAAGTTGGGGTGGAATCGGCCCCCGGTCACGCTTTCGAGCAGATCGAGGACCCGTTCCCGTTCCCTGAGGGCAAAGAAGAGTGGTGTCGCCGCCCCCAACTCCAACGGGTACGAGGCCATGAACACCATATGCGAAGAGATACGCGCCATCTCGGTGAGGATCAACCTGATGTACTGGGCCCGTTCCGGCACTTCGATCTCCATCAACTTCTCGGTCGCCACCATAAAGGGAATCTCGTTCGCATAGCCCGAAACCCAGTCGATTCGGTTGAGCAGGGCTGTGATCTGCGGATAAGAGCGGACCTCGGACAGTTTCTCGTAGCCGCGATGCATGTAGCCGATCACCGGACGCACATCGTGTACCCGTTCGCCATCGACCCGGGCCACGAGACGGAGCACTCCGTGGGTCGAGGGGTGTTGCGGCCCGATATTTAGGGTCATCTCGGCGGTCTCGAGTTCCACAGAGACCGAAGCCTCACTCATGTGACGGAGGGTGTCGTGATCGATGGTCACTCAAACACCGGGGTTCTCGGTGGACGGTTTCTGGCTTGCAGCGCTTTCCGGCATCGCCTCGACATCGACCTTGCCCGGCCATGGTTTGACCTCGCGGCTCAGGAGGGGGAAACTTTTGAGAAGAGGATGGCCCTCGAATGCATCGGGCAGGTAGAGCGCTCCCGGATCGGGGTGACCCACGAAGCTGATCCCGAACATCTCCGCCGCCTCACGTTCATGCCAGTTGGCGCCCGCGTAGACGGCGACCAACGAAGGTACTGAGGGATCGAGACTGGGCAAGGTGGTGCTGAACGTCACCCGACGTCCTTCGTTCAGGTCGGAGACAGTAGTGATCAACTCGATACGCTCTTCGACATCTCCGTCGGACAGGGGGTCTCCAACCGCAACATCGGCCGTCCAGTGGATAGCGGACAGAAAAGAGAAAAACACCAGATCAAGGTCATCTCTGGCGACCCGATGCGCTTCGACCCAACTCCCCAGGTCGACCGTCACCTTCACGGTATCGAATACGACCTCGCCCGTTCCCCCAACGGCCTCAACCACCGCATCGGTGTAGCCCTGAAGGGGGTGAGGGCCTCGAGTTTCGGTGGATTCGGTATCAGAAGGGCTCGAAGTCACGTCAATTCCACTTCAGACGGGTTCCAGGTCGCGCTGATTCCACTTTTCCTTGATGTTTTCGCCCTGGATCTTTTGCTGGAGGAGAACAATTCCCTCCATCAGGGCCTCAGGGCGCGGCGGACATCCGGGAACATATACGTCGACCGGAATCACCTGGTCGACACCTTTCGTTACCGAATAGGAGTCCCAATACGGCCCGCCGCAGTTGGCGCAAGAACCCATCGAAATGACATATTTCGGCTCAGGCATCTGGTCGTACAGCCGGCGTACCGATGGCGCCATCTTGTCTGTGACCGTTCCGGCAACAACCATCAGATCAGCCTGACGCGGCGACGCGGGGAGAGGGATGATTCCGAAGCGCATGAAATCGAAGCGGGGGCCGGAAGCTGCCATCAATTCGATTGCACAACAGGCGAGCCCGAATTGGAAGAGCCAGAGCGAATACTTTCGTGACCAGTTGAGAAGCCAGGTGACCGGCTTGGGCATCCCGAATTGCTGCGCTACTCCCACCGGAGCACCCCCTTTCTGACCGCATAAACGAGGCCGAGCAAAAGAATGAGTATGAAAATCACCATCTCGACCAGGCCGAAGACACCCAAGCTCTCGAGTTGGATTGCCCATGGAAAGATGAACACGGCTTCGACGTCGAAAATCACAAACATCAGCCCAAACACGTAATAGCGGACGTACGACTGGCTCCAACCAGACCCGACCGGATCGACACCACACTCGTAGGTGCGGTTCTTCATCTCCGACGGATTGCTGGGTCGGAGTACCGATGCGACACCCAGCATCCCCAGAACAAGCACCGCCCCGAGGGCGGCAAACGTTCCGACTGTCAAATAACTTTCAAAGTATGAGCTCATCCGTTGTTCATGCTCGACTGCGACCGGCGCCGAGTATACGCATGAGGTGACTTAGGTCGAAGTCAAGATTCTCTAACAAAGATAAGGAGAATCTTGCTCAGGTCTACGCTGTGCCTCGATGATGGTTCCACCCTCCTACGACGCGGTCGGTTTGGTCAATCTG
>DATDCF010000020.1:0-6461 GCA_036524475.1 Acidimicrobiia bacterium
CCTTCCCACCGAAGCCCGCGACTACGTCCGGTACATCGAGAACAAGGTCGGAGTGCCGGTGGGCTGGGTGTCGGTAGGCCCGGAACGAAGTCAGCTGATAACCCTGTCATGAAGGTTCTTCTCATCGGAGGAGGTGGTCGCGAGCATGCGGTGGGGTGGAAACTGGCCCAGTCGCCCAGGGTCAAGGAGTTGATCTCACTTCCGGGCAACCCGGGGTTGGCCCAACTCGGCGCCACGGTTGAAGGGATCTCGCCAGCCGATGTTGGAGCCGTCGCTGCCATGGCCCGGGTCCACGGTGTCGACCTGGTCGTCGTCGGTCCGGAAGGACCGTTGGCCGCCGGGATATCCGATGCCCTCACCGGATTGGGCATTCCGGTGTTCGGACCAACCCGTGCCGCGGCCAAACTCGAGGCCTCGAAATTCTTCGCCAAAGAGGTGATGCGACGGGCAGGGGTAGCAACCGCGAAGTCAGCGTCGTTCGACAATCCGGCTGATGCACATGAATATCTCGCCAGGTCGTCTGGCCCCTATGTGGTCAAGGCCGATGGCCTGGCCGCGGGAAAAGGTGTCCTGGTGACCGAGTCGCTCAAAGACGCCGGGTCATGGGTTGACCAGTGTTTCGATGGCGGTTTCGGTGCAGCCGGATCATCGGTGCTGATCGAGGACTATCTCGAAGGACCGGAGGTCAGCGTGTTTGCTGTCTGCACCAACTCAGGAGCGAAACCCCTGGCACCGGCACGGGACTACAAGCGCCTTCTAGCTGGTGACAGCGGTCCTAATACCGGTGGAATGGGTTCGTACTCACCTGTCGACGACCTCCCCACAGATTTGGTCGACATCACCATGGTCCGGGTCATCAATCCCGTGCTCGCTCAGATGAAAGAAGGCGGAAACCCGTTTACCGGATTTCTATATGCGGGCTTGGTCCTAACGGCGAATGGGCCGAGCGTCCTCGAGTTCAATGTTCGCCTCGGTGACCCCGAGACTCAGGCAGTCCTTCCCCGGCTGAGCAACGACCTGATCGATGTGCTCGAAGGGGCGACTCCGGAATGGTCTGACTTGGCAACGGTCAACGTGGTGCTCGCAGCCAATGGCTACCCGACCGATCCGCATCTGGGAGGGACTATCAAAGGTATCCAAGACGTTCCCGACGATGTCCTGGTCTTCCACGCGGGCACACGCAGAGAGGGTAAGAAGCTCCTGGTCGATGGGGGGCGTGTTCTCAACCTGGTAGGCACCGGACCCGACCTGGCGACCGCCCGGGAAAGGGCCTACCGGGCTGCCGACGCCGTCAGTTGGCCGGGAATGCAATTCCGCACTGACATCGCTCAGCCCTGAAATCGATCCCCTGCGTCGTCGGAGTCATCAACGACGAGATGGCTTTTCCCTTCCGGGTGGGCAGCATCGACCATTCCCCGCACGGTTCCCCCGATCATGAGGGCCATCGCCACGACCAGTCCGCCCAACAGTGAGAGCATCGCAGCGAGGATGTAATAGAGGACGGCGTAGTAGTTACGCACCTCGTCCACTTCTCCGATCGGTATTGCCATCGCCACCAGAACCACAACAGCGACCACGATCACCAAGAGGGCGAGAATATTGATGTTTCGAATCCGCCTGTAGTGGATGTCGGTGAAAGTGAGGTCGCTTGAAACGGTGATACCGATCAAGGTCAACATCAATGCCAGAACCGTGACGCCGGCGGCAATCGAGGCCGAGGCGAGGAATTGCCCGGTCGGGATGGTTGCCTCGATGAGCCGAAGAGCCTGAAAGCTGGCGACATTGCCGACCAGAACCACACCACCGAACAGGCCAATCGTCGCCACGGCGCCCCCCAACAACGCTCCCTTGAATTCCGAACTCCAACCCTCCGTCATGGCTTCGAGCCTAACCGGCTGAGCAAATGCTAAAGGAACAGTCCGTTCAATCGAGGAAGTCGAAGCCCTCCGGAGTTCACGCCACGCGTCGAATGTCTGGGAGTCGCGAAGACCCCAGGAGAGGAACTCAGTGCCGGTCCAGATGATCTGGTTGTCGCCACACTCCGTTGACCAGCATCAGCAGATCTTCGGTTTGGGAGGGAATTGAAGCGGAGAAATTAGTACCGCTAGGGAGGAAACCCTGATATCTGAAGCGGGGTGGTTCGAGCGTCGTCGAAGGAGCCGGGGCGCTCGTGGAGCTGGACGACTCGATCGGATGGGGCGGTGGGAGCACGGCGAGGGTCGTGGTGGTCGGTGCCGTAACCGGCTCGCATGCCGCCAGGACGAACGCCAAAGTGGCGACGAGCATCACGTTGCGCGTGCTTGCAGTCCCGGAAAACGGGACCCTATGCACGACGAACGGCATTGGACCTGCTTCGCATTTGCAACCTAAACGTACCCGGCGGCGGTTGTCGTTCCCGCCAAACGCAAGCTATTGCTGTTGCAATTCCTGGAGTGCTGCCCGGTCGGGCACCGGCAATTCGTGACGGGTGATCTTGCCCCGCGACATGGTGACCTCTGCTGAAGCAACATGGCCCGTCTCGCCGTAATAGACGCCACGCAGCGGTGTGACATCGTCGTAGTCGCGGCCATGGCCGATTTTCACATGGCGTTCGCCTGCCGAGGCCTCGTTGGTGGGGTCGATCGCCCACCACTGGCCACCGGGAATCGCCGCCTCGACCCATGCGTGGGTAGCCACCACGATCTCGTCGCTTTCGTCTGCGCCGGCGGCGGTAGGGTCGGTCGCAAAGAAGTAGCCCGAAACGTAACGGGCACCGATACCGAGAGAGCGCAGCATGGCGACTGTGAGGTGGGCGAAGTCCTGGCAGACCCCCTCCTTGTTTTCCCAAACGTCTTCGACATCCACGCCGATTTCAGTTGAACCCGGCCGGTAATCCAACGCTGTATGCACGACCGATTCCACTCTCGAGATGGCGTCGACAAAATCTGACGCGCCTCCCACAGCTTCGACTGCCACCGACGCGAGTTCGGAGTTCCAGCGGGTGTGACGGGTGGGTTGGAGGAACTCCCAAATCCGATCCCGATAGAAGGGGTCGGACACTTTCTCGGTCGGATGACTTTCGGGTGGATTCGGAACCGAGGTCTCGACAGATGCGGTTGCCGTCACGATGAGCTCACCATGGGGCTCGGTTATGCCGAAGGTGTCCACTCTGGTTCCCCACCGATCGTGGTGGCTCAGCACGACCGCTGCCGGTTCGACGGCCACCCCGTAATCGAGCAAACGTTGCGTCTCGCTGTCAGCCGGACACGCTTTCAATACGTTGTGGGATTCCCACACCTGGCCCGGATAGACGAAACGGGTTACGTAGCGAAGCGAGATTCTCACTAGAACGCCTCGTAGCTGTGCATGTAGACGGAACTGGTTGGGCGAAAATAGGAAGTCTCGATCTCGTGAGTGAGCCCGGCGACTTCGGTTTCGATCTCCTGGAGGAAAGCTCCTATGTCCAACAGTGCGAGGTCGGCGAACTCAACCCGGCTTCGGATTCTCCCGGCCCAACGCAGCGACGAGAGGCCAACGCTTCCGGTGTCGAGTTGTTGTAGCCGGTCCGACACCTCGATCAAACAGTTGAGGATGCTTCGGGGAAGATCGGGCGCCTGGAGTAGGAAGGCGAGAACCCTATCTCCGTCCATTGACGCCTGATAGGCACGGAGATAGGACTCATATGCCGACACCGATTTCAAGATCTTGACCCATTCGACAAAGGCCGCCTGTGAGCCGATGTCGCCGAGTCGGCGACGCCATACGTTCAGCACTCGCGCTGTGATCAGGGCCCTCTCCATCCGTATCCCGATAACGTAGAACAGATACCCCTCACCCCGGGGCATCGTTGCCTCGACCGCTCCGTTGACGGTGTGGCATGCCCACTTCACAGTCCGAAGCACTTCGTACGGCTGATTCCGGGCAGCATCGAGGAGATTCATCCGCCCCAATGAGATATGCAGGTCGTTGAGGACCTCCCACACCTCCGCCGACGTCCACTCCCTGGTAGTCCTGGCGTTCTCCCTTGCCCTGGCCACCAGTGACGGAATCGACCCCGGATGGCGCTTGTCGGCGAGCAACAGTTCCCCAACAGCGTCACCACCACCGAGTGCGGAGGTGTCGATCTCGTCTTCGAGGAGCAGTGTCTCCAACAGTTCGGCCCACATGTCGGCAGGAGTGCGTTCTATCGCCGCCTCGAGCACTGCGTGATAGGTGACATCGAGAAGCCGGGCCGTGTTCTCCGCCCGTTCGACATATCTCCCAATCCAGAACAGGTTCTCCGCGTGACGCGAGAGCATCAGGAGAGAACCCAGGTGTCTTTGGACCCGCCGCCAGCGGACGAATTCACAACAAGCGACCCCTCCCGCAAGGCGACCCTGGTGAGACCACCGGGGACCACCTCGATGTGGTCGCTCGACGAGAGCACAAAAGGTCGGAGGTCGATGTGGCGCGGGGCGACGCCCGCCTCGCCAAAGGTGGGATGGGTCGACAACTGGATGACTTCCTGCGCGATGTAGCCCCGCGGGTCATCTCTGAGAATGCTGCTGAGACGCTCGATCATCGACCCGTCGGCGTCCGGCCCGAAAACGATTCCCTTACCTCCAGCTTCAGCCACAGGCTTCACGACCAATTCATCGAGGCGGGCGAGAATGACGGCGAGTTGATCAGGCTCCCAGGGCAGGTAGGTCACCGCGTTGGGGAGAATCGCCTTTTCGTCCAGATAGTAGTTGATCATTTCGGGTACGTATGGATACACACCCTTGTCGTCGGCGACTCCGTTTCCGGCGGCGTTGGCCAGGCCGACCCGACCGCTGCGGACCGACGCCATCAATCCGGGGACACCCAAAACGGAGTCGGGCCGAAACGCAACCGGGTCGATGAATTCGTCCCCGACCCTTGTATAGATCACATCGACGCGCCTGAGGCCCTTGGTGGTTCGAGTGAATACTGAGTGGTCGTCCACTACCAGGTCGCGGCCTTCGACCAACTCAACGCCCATCTGTCGGGCAAGAAACGCATGTTCGAAATACGCCGAGTTGTAAACGCCCGGTGTGAGAACCACGACGGTGGGATCGATGACTCCGGGTGGAGCGACGGCATGGAGCGTCCGAAGCAACGATGCCCCGAAGTGACTGACCCCTCGCACGCTGTAGCGAGAGAATGCTTTGGGGAGAGCCCGGGTCATCGCCACCCGGTTCTCGAGTACGTAGGACATTCCGCTTGGCACCCGCAGGTTGTCTTCGAGGACGCGAAACACCCCGTCGCCATCCCGGACCAGGTCGATACCCGAGATGACGCATCTGGCCCCTGAGGCAACTCGTATGCCCTGCGCTTCCGGCATGAAGCCTGAGGAGGACTCGACCAACCAACGGGGAATCACACCGTCGTTGATAATTTCCTGTCCGCCGGTGTAGATGTCTTCGAGGAAGGTATTCAGAGCCCTGACCCGCTGGGTCAACCCGGCTTCGAGAACCGCCCATTCCTCGGCCGGCATGATCCTGGGGAAGAGATCGAGTGGCCAGGTTCTTTCGATCCCCTCCTCGTCGTCGTAGATCGCGAACGTGGTCCCCTGACGCTGAAAGAGGCTTTCCACCATGCGGACCCGGGAGGCGACATCGTCGAAATCCATCTCATCGAAGCGATCGGCAAGCGGTTGGTAGTGGGGCCTCGGGTGGCCGTCGACCGACATTTCACAGAATCCAGCGCCGACGTAGTCAGAGAGGATGCCCATACCCCCAAACCCTAGCGACGGCTCTTGCCCCCAGCGGCGCTGGAGGATCCAACCTGCTTTCGGGCTACTGTCCCCGTCCATGAGTCACAAAGTTGCAATCGTCATGGGTTCCGGTTCGGACCGCCCGGTCATGGAGAAGGCCAGCCAGATGCTCGACATGTTCGGGATCGAATCGGAAACGAGAGTGCTCTCGGCGCACAAGACTCCAGACCAGGCGCTCGAGTTTGCGTCCACTGCTGCGGAGAACGGCTTTGAGGTGATCATCGCGGGGGCCGGCAAGGCAGCCCACCTCGCAGGAGTCATGGCGGCAAAGTCACTGCTGCCCGTGATTGGCGTTCCAATCAACGCATCGCTGGACGGTATGGACGCCCTCCTCGCCACCGTTCAAATGCCGACCGGCATTCCGGTCGCCACCGTGGCAATCGATGCCGCAAACAACGCAGCACTACTTGCGGTTGCGATGCTGGCGATCAGCGACGACGACCTTAGGGCCAAACTGGCTGCCTACCGGGTCGAGCTAGCTGAAAAAACCCTGGCCGGGTGATTTCATCCCTTCTGTGAAGATTTTTGCACCGTGGCGGTAGAAGAACACTCACAGAACGGTTTTGGCCCTGCCAGTCGTGAGTCGATCGGGCACTCAAATGTGTCCGAGACCTCAATCGCGGATACCATCACCATCTCATGAGCGAGATTTCCTTCACCAAGCCCGATCCATACGATTTCCTGGATATCGATTCTCTCCTCGACGATG
>DATDCF010000021.1:0-9565 GCA_036524475.1 Acidimicrobiia bacterium
AATGAAACGGGCCATGTCCTCGGTTTCTTCGAGGTTCATCCCGGCTACGGGCTCGTCGAGAAGCAACAACTCCGGATCCATGGCCAGGGCCCGGCCCAGCTCGACCCGTTTCTGGATTCCGTACGGCAAAAGCCCGACGGGATACTTCCTCCATTGCTCGATTTCCAGGAAATCGATGATGTCTTCGACGATCCCACGGTTTTCGATTTCCTCGTTTTTCGCTTTGCCCAGCCAGACCGAACCGGCGAGCCAACCCGACTTCATCCGAATATGACGGCCCGTCAAGAGGTTTTCGACCACGGTCATATGCGGGAACAAGGCAATGTTCTGGAAGGTCCGGGCGATACCCCGCTCTGCGGTGATGTTGGGCTTGAGCCCCATCAAGCTCTCGCCCTTCCATTTGATGTCACCTTCCTGGGGGCGGTAGACCTGATTGATCGAGTTGAAAAGCGAGGTCTTTCCCGCACCGTTGGGTCCGATGATGGCGAACAGTTCCCCGTCGTCGACGTGAAACGAAACGCCGTCGATTGCTGTGACGCCTTTGAATGAGAGATTGAGGTGCTCCACGACCAAGAGGTGTTCGTATGTTTTGGGCCCGGAACGTTCGGCGCGACGTTTGAGCAGGCCGCGGCTCACGACAGCCACCTGTTATCTGCCGGCCGACTTCGACGGGTGCAATAAACCCGCGAGACCGCATACACAAGGGGGATATCCACCGGATTCGTAGACATCGACGTGGGGATCGCCGTCGAACAGACGCCGGTCGGCCGGGGCTGCCGCTCCCGCAATCGCTTGTTCACGAAAGCCACCTCTTCCGACGTTTGTAGTGCTTGACATCGCGGAAAGACTTCTGCTCCCCGCTGGAATGGAGGCCGAGGTAGAACTCCTGGACATCCTCGTCCTTGAGCAGTTTCTGGGGTGAACCGTCCATGACCATCTTCCCGGTCTCCATGATGTAGCCATGGTGGGCAATGGAAAGGGCCATGTTGGCGTTCTGCTCGATGAGAAGCACCGAGACACCCTGCTCATTGATCGACCTGATGATCTCGCGTACTTCCTGGACGAGCATCGGCGCCAGGCCCAGCGATGGCTCGTCGAGGATCAGCAACTTGGGTGTCTGCATCAACGCCCGGCCGATTGCGAGCATCTGCTGCTCGCCCCCGGACAGATACCCGGCAGTCGAGTTGTTCCGATCTTTGAGTATCGGGAACAGAGTCATCACCCGGTCATGGGCTTCGGAGACCGAAGCACCGTCCCTGTTGATGTAGGCACCAGCGCGGAGATTGTCCTCCACCGTCATCTCGGCAAAGACACGACGACCCTCCATCACCTGGCTGATCCCCCGCTTTACTCTCACCGCCGGGTCTTCGCGGGTTATATCGTCGCCGTCGAAACGCACTTCTCCCTTGGTGATGTCACCATCGTGTACATTGAGAAGGCCAGTGATGGCTCGGAGCGTGGTGGTCTTGCCTGCACCATTCCCACCGAGAAGGGCGACTATCTGCCCATCGGGCACCTCGATCGAGATACCGCGCAAAACGAGAACCACGTCGTTGTAGACAACCTCGAGGTTCTCCAAATTCAACATTGTGTGTTTCGTTCAGACATTGGCTCTGGCCGCCCAACGGCCACAGCCAATTCCTGCGGGTGGACCCGGGGGTGGAGCAGTGCTCCACCCCCGTCCACAATGTGGTTCTTAGCCTTCCAGCACGTAGCAAGCTCCGGTGAACTCGAACGCTGCTGCAGTGTCGGAGATGAAGTTCTCCTCGAGGATCTCCGTGCCGGTCTCAGTAGTGAGACTTGGCATGGTGATCCACTGAGCACGCTGAACGATGTCGTTGGGCTCGCCGCTGTAACTCTCATCTGGTCCAAGACCATTGAATGACACCGACTCGAGCGACTTGGCCGCAGCCAGCACGCCGGCCTGGGTCATATCGCCATTCATGTATGCCTGCTCCAGGGCAGCATGCAGAATCTGAGCCTCGATGAACCCTTCACCGTAGAAGTCGGTGGGGGGAGCACCAGCGGCCGTCATCAGGTCACGCACCTCGGTGGCACCTTCGGAATCGCCATCCCATGGCTGGTAGTACGACGAGGTGATCATGTCACGAACGATGGCTTCGCGAATCGGAGAATCCTCGGCCACGAAGGCAGGGTTCCACGACGGCGAGGCACCCGTCCACTTGGCCTCGAAACCACCGGCGATGGCACGACCGTAAACGGCCGAGAACGCACCCGGGGTCGCAGTGAGGAACACCATGTCGGCGCCGCTGCCGGCAATGCCTGCCGCGACTTCGTCATAGGTGGTCTCATCGTTCGGAATGACTTTGCCGGTCCCGTCGTAGACGACTTCGAGACCAAGCGCTTCGGCTGCCAATGCGGCACCTGTAGCGGAGTCCAGTCCGTAGTCACCGGGGATCGATGCAATCGCCACTTTGGGAACATCCGCTCCGGTCAGACCTGAGACGTACTCCATGAGGTTCATGGCCTCGATGCAATACGGCGCCCCGTGGGGCAGCAGGTTGGAGTTGATGGCAGGGTCGGACCAACCCGAATACCAGGTGAGCGGGATCGCGAGGATTCCGTCGGCCTGGAGGTCGGCATTGATAGCCACCGTGTGCGGCGAACCGGTCGAATGGCCAAAGGCCACGACCTTGTCTTTGAGTTCGTTGTAGAACTGGACATGGGCAGGTACGTCGTAAACGGTGTCAACGGTGTTGAGCTCGACCATCAGACCATGGATCCCGCCTTCGGCGTTGACCTTGGCCCAGTAGGCGTTCTGTCCGGCCACAATTGCCGATACCAGCGGGCCAAAGGGCCCGGTCAAGTCGGACAGCAACCCGACCTGGATGGTACCGGCCTCGAGGTCGACACCAACGTCGACGGTCGGGTCGGCCATCTCCCCCTCGGTGGTGGTCGTATCTTCGGCCATCGCCTCGGTAGTTGTGGTATCGCCACCCTCACCAGCGGTCGTAGTCGTCTCGCCATCACCGCCACAGGCAGCAAGCACGAGACCCATGACCATGAGGATCGCTAACCACTTTGATTTGATCTTCATTCTTTCCTTTCCTCCTTAGTTGTCGGGACACTGAGTGTCCCGTCTGCGACCGCTCAGTATGTGAACGGCCAACCTTTCCAATAATTACGCACTTTGAGCCATATCCCGTAAAGACCCAGCGGTTCAAAGATTAAGAATCCGATGATCAGTAGACCATAAATTACCAAGTTCAACTGGTCGATACCCAGACCGGGCGCCACTCCCGGTGAGGTGTTGATAAGGCCGAAGTCTTCGGTTCCGGTCGAGATGACCACATCGAAGATGCTTGCCAGGAAGCTGTCCCCGGTGGTTACCACTCCCTGCATCCACTCGGTGGCATCGCGTATCAGTCTCGGAAGCAAGGTGACGAAGGCCGCTCCGAGCAAAGTACCGGAGACGGTTCCTGCCCCGCCAATCAAAATGATGGCGATCATCTGCACCGATAGGAACAAGATCCACTGCTCGGGGATCGACCGTCCGACGAAACTGGCGAGAAGGGCTCCGGAGACTCCGGCAAAGAAGGACGAGATGGCGAATGCGAGAGTCTTGTACCGGTACTCGTTCACGCCCATGATCTCAGCCGCGATGTCGCGGTCGCGTATCGACATGAAGGCCCGTCCCACTCGGGTTCGTTGAATGTTCTTCGCGACAACAACGAAAACAAGGGTGATGGCGAGCATAAAGAGGTATGTCTTTGCCTCTTCGGTGAGGTTGAGCACACCAAACCACGAACCGTCGGATTGGAAGTCGATGAGGGGCGCTTCCTCCTTCCAGAGCCTCAATTCGAATGCCGGGTGGGAGCGGCCCGATTGCGATCCTCCAGTGATGAAGTTGAGATTGCGCCACAGATACTCACCGATGAAGACCAGGCCGAGGGTGACGATGGCCAGATAGAGGCCACGAACTCGCACTGCTGTGGGCGCGATCAAAATGCCCAACAGGGCGGGCACGATTCCGGCCATGGGCAACCAGATCCAGATCGGAAGCCCGAGACCCCAGAGTGCACCGCCCGGCATCCCCAGTACGGCCGCAACGTAGGCGCCAAGGCCCATGAAGAAGGCGTGGCCCAGCGAAACCTGACCGGCAAGCCCGGTGAGGATATTAAGCCCGAGGGCCCCGATGGCGAAAATCATCACTGTGGTGAGCAGCTTCATCCAATCGGTCTGGGCCAGGAAGTCGGGGCCGGGTAGCGAACCCGTCGGACTATCCCCGGAGCCGATGGTCCCCATCTGGAAGAACGGAACCGCAAGCAGGAACATCACAAACAAGAAGGCGGAGACCCTCTTGGTCGTGGTGTTCAGCATGGCCTGGTCGGCCTCGTAGCTCGTGTAGAGCATGGGTCGGCCCCTCATCGCAAACCCCCCACCCGTGAGAAATTCATACCCGTCGAATCTCCTCGGTACCGAACAGACCGTATGGCTTGACCAACAACACGATCAGCATCACGATGTAAGGGACGGCCCCGCCAAAGCCGGTGCCCAGGAATTCCCATGGAAGCAGGGCCGAGTAAGCCTGTGCCAGACCGATGATCATTCCACCGACCACCGCGCCGACTACCGAGTCGAGGCCCCCCAGAACGACAGCCGGAAAGGCAGCAAAGGCGAGGAATGCGGTCTGTTGATCGAGACCGGCGGCGCGCCTCGGGAAGAGGGAGAGAAACACCCCGGCGACCGCAGCGAGCATGGCGCCGATCCCCCAGGAGAGGCTGAAAATCCGCCCGACATTTATGCCCTGCGCCCGAGCCGCCTCCTGGTCGAAGGCAGTTGCCCGCATGGCCGTCCCGGTACGGGTCCGGAAGAACCAGGCAACCCCGATTACGAGGAGGGCGGTGACGACTAGCTGGACGATTTCGGTGTAGGCGATGCGCACCCAGCCCAGGTCAAGAACTTGAGTCCCCCACGGGTCGCCGAGCGGGCGGGAGTTGGTGCCGATGAAGTCGTTCGTAAGGGCCCGCAACACGATGTCCACGCCCAGTGTCACGATGGCCACCGCAAACAACTCCTCGCCGATCATGGGCCGGATAAAGATCCGCTCGACCAACATCCCGAGACCGAATGCGGCGATCAAGCCGAGGAGAACGGCCAGGCTCCAACTGATCCAGACCGGCGCGTCGGGCATCCAGCGAGCGGGGATGTCCCACACCGTGGCGAACACCGCCACGAAGAAGGCGCCCGTTGCGGCCAGGGCGCCGTGGGCAAAGCTGAGCACCTGCGTCGCTTTGAAGATGATTACGAAACCCATTGCGAGCAGGGCATAAATCGAGCCCAGGGCCAGACCCTGGACGAAGAGCTGGGCAATCTCGTTGGTGCCCTCCGCCGCCTGGGCCAGGATCAGCATGATTGGTCGGTCTCCGTCTTCGACCTCAGCATGTCGATCAAGACGCGTACATGTCCTGAATCAGGTCACCAAACATGTCTTCCATCGCCGACCGCTTCAGCTTCTGGGTTGCAGTCAACTCGCCGTCCTCGTGATCGAGTTCTTTAGGAATCAGCCGGAATTTTCTGATGTTCTCGACCCGGGCAAACTTCTCGTTGGTCTCGTTGATCACACCTTGAACGAGTTCGAGGACCTCGGGCTTCTCAGTGAGATCGCGATAAGTGGTGTACGGGATAGCTTTCCGTGTGGCCCAGTCACCCACGACATCGAACTCGATACTGATCAGTGCACTCAGGAACTTTTTGCCGTCACCGATGACCATTGCCTCCTTGATGAACGGAGAGGTCTTGATGCTGTTCTCGATCTCAGAAGGAGAGATGTTTTTCCCGCCCGACGTGATGATGATGTCCTTGATCCGGTCCACGATCTTGACATGCGTCCCATCGACCCAGATGCCGACGTCCCCGGTCTTCAGCCATCCATCCTCGGTGAATGTCTCGGCTGTCTTCTCCGGTTTGTTCCAATAGCCTTTGAATACTCCGGGGTGTTTGGTCTGGATCTCCCCGGTCGCCTCATCGATGCGCAGACCAATGCCTTCGTAAGGCTCCCCGACCGTCCCAACCTTGTTGCGATGCGGGAAATTCGTCGTGGCGACAGCCGCGTTCTCCGTCATCCCGTACAGCTCATACAGATCGACACCCATCCCGAGAAAGTCCCGAATGACCTCGGGGGCAATGGCGGCTGCACCCGATGCAGCAAAACGGGTCCTGCGCAGTCCGATCCGTTCCTTGAGTGCTCGGAACACGAGCGGATATCCGATCAAATAGGCGAGCCTCGACCCAAACGTGAAGTCGCCATTGTTCTCGACCCGGGACTTCCCGATGTACGAGGCCAGGTTCATTCCAATCCCGAACCACATCCGCTTAAACCAGGTGCCATCGCGCCCTCTGATGGCGACTCCGGCATGGATACGCTCCCAGATTCGCGGGACCGCAAAAAAGATGGTCGGCTGGATCTCACGGAGGTTGAGTTGCACGGTGTCGATCGACTCGGCGAAGTTGAGCGAGCAACCTCTGGCGGCCATGGTCCAGGTCGAGAAGATCCGCTCGGCGACGTGACATAGGGGCAGATAGGTGAGAAGGATGTCATCAGGCCCGATCATCTCGCCACGGATGCGGCTCGGGGCGTCGATGAGCGTGTCCACGCAGAACTGGAAGTTGGCGTTGGTGAGCATCGCACCCTTGGGTGGCCCCGTGGTTCCCGAGGTGTAAACGAGAGTAACGATGTCGTCGTCGGTGGCCTCCGCCATGAGACGCTCGACCGCTCCGGGGTTGTCGGCCCTGTGCTGCTTTCCGATTTCAAGGAAATCGTCCCAGTAGACGAATCGCGCATCGTTTGCCCATTTGCGGAACCCGCGCGGCTCAACATGCAGGATCTTGCGGACATTGCCCAGCGATGCTTCGACCTCTATGACCTTGTCAGCTTGTTCCTGGTCTTCAGCGAGGTGGACCTCGGCTCCGGAGTCTTTGAGCAGATACTCGACCTCGGACGAGGGGTTGGTCGGATAGAGGCCAACAGTCACACCTCGAACCGCGACCGCGGCCAGGTCGAGGATCACCCACTCCGGGCGGTCCTCGGATTGAATCGACACCCTGTCCCCTGGTTCGACGTCGAAGGCGAGAAGACCGTGCGCCGCGTTCAAAACGGTGTCCCAGAGTTCCTCCCAGGTGATCTCCTGCCAGATCCCGTAATTCTTCTCGCGCATCACGACGCGTCGGGGGTTGCTCGTCGCCCAATCGCGAACGAGAGAGGCGGGTGTGCGCGCACCGATTCCGAACACCGGCGCCTCGGCGCGTTCAGCGAGAGTGGTCATGGGTTGTCCTCCTCACAAGTGCGTGACAATAGGCTACATGATGCCAACTGTGCTGGTCTGAGAGCCAAAACCTGGATGAATCGGGGTTGGTCTCACCCCGATTTCATGACCCCGGAGACCATTCCGATCCACCCGGCCAGAACTCCTTTTTCCAAATGGGAGCTTTCCGCTTGAGCTCATCGATCACAAACTCGGCGGCATCGAAGGCATCGGCCCTATGGGCAGTCGCCACCGCCACCGCCACAGAAATCTCGCCGAGTTCGACCCGCCCACTCCGATGCTGGACTGCCATCGAAAGAATCGGCCAGCGCTCCGAGGCCTCGGAAATCACGTCGGCGATCTTCGGTTCTACCTGCTCGGGATAGACCTCGTACTCGAGATGGGTTACTCCCGTCCTTCCGGGAGAGTGGTCCCGGACTGTCCCCAGGAACAAAACAGTGGCACCGGACCCGGATCGCCCGATCATCTCTATCAGTAGTTCGGGCTGGATAGCTGCAGCCGAAACCCGGACGTGAATGGATTGTTCCCTGTCATCCATAGAATCCACTCTATGACACCCGAAGCGCCGATCGGGACACCGGACATCGATGACGACTTGGTCACTTACGACTTCAGTGACTACCCCCCGCTCGACCATACTCCCGAGCCCCCGAAACGAGACCGGTGGGCGACGATCCTCAGCATCGCCGGCGGTGTCCTCATTGGCACCGGGTTGACCTTCGCCGTTCTCGGAGCCACCGGCACCTTTACCGAGCCCACATCTCCCACCCTTCCACCTCCGCCTTCTTTGACCGTGCCGCCGGCGACCGTCGCCCCACCAGAGCTGGCTGAGGGTGCCAGCCCAATCGATGTCGCATCGCGGGCCATACCATCGATTGTTACGGTGGAAATCTCGTCGCTCTTGTTCGACGCCGGGGGAAGCGGGGTGGTCTACGGGGATGACGGTTACATCGTCACCAACAATCACGTCATCCAGGGTGCCGGCGACATCGTCGTCGTCTTCTCGGACGGCGCCCGCTATCCGGCGCTACTGGTTGGAGCCGACCCGCTCACCGACCTCGCCGTCCTCAAGGTCGACCGGTCTGACCTCACCACGATCGATATCGGGACTTCTACCGGTCTGGCAATCGGGCAGAGCGCGGTGGCGGTAGGCAATCCACTGAGTCTGGTAGGTGGCCCCAGCGTTACGTCGGGAATTGTCAGTGCGATCAATCGGGCACTGGATGTTGAGCCAGGCACCCGCCTCTACGGTCTCATCCAGACAGATGCGCCGATCACACGAGGGTCCAGCGGCGGTGCCCTACTCGATGGCAATGCCAGGCTGATCGGGATCACCACAGCCATCGCTGTGAGCGACGTCGGAGCCGAGGGCCTGGGCTTTGCGGTGCCCATAGACATGGCGGTTGGCGTCATCGCCGACCTCATCGAGCAGGGAGAGGTGAACCACGCCCTGCTCGGAATCAGAGGTGACACCGTGTTCGCCGAGCGGGACGGGGCCGAGTATCCCGTCGGTGTGGGAGTGAGTGGGATTCTGGACAACTCGGCGTACGAGATGGCCGGTGGTCAGATCAACGACGTTATCACCCAGGTCGACGGGGTGACGGTGACCACCCAGGATGAGCTACTCACCAGAATCCGCTTCTATCGGGCGGACGACGAGGTCCCACTTACGGTGCTCAGGGGCAGCTCGACTATTGAACTCGTCCCGATTATGGGAAGGTTGCAGCAATGAGCGACGACATCTTCTCCCAGCTCTTCGAATTGTTCGATCAACCGGGACCGATCAACTGGAAACTCGCGGCGGAAGTCGCCCGTTCGATGGCGGGAGATAGAACCCCCGTGGATCCCTGGGAATCTGAGGAGTATCGGGAGCTCGCCCGTCTTTGTGAGTACAGGTTGGATCAGATCACCCCGTTCCGTCTCACCGCTGCGACCGACGTGGTCCCGGCAGATCCGCGGGGATGGGTCGACACCCATCTGGAGAGTTACGGCCGCGTTGTCGAGCCGTTTGGTTCTTCGGTGGTCGGCGAGGGGCCTGCGGCGCCTCTGATGGCCCAACTGCGGCCGGCAATGATCGGCCTCCAGGTTGGGTCGCTGGTTGGGTCCCTGGCCACCTGGGCAATCTCATCCTTCGACGCAGGGATTCCTCCTGATCGACCCGGGCCGCTGACAATCGTCGTGCCCAACGTCGAGACCCTGGCTGCATCCAGTACCGGTGACATCAGGGTGATAAGGCTCTGGGCAGTGTCCAATGAGATTTCATTCCGCAACGTTGCCTC
>DATDCF010000022.1:0-3213 GCA_036524475.1 Acidimicrobiia bacterium
GTACAACTGTGATGCGATTTGGCCTCGTGGGCCTCGGGCAGATGGGACGCCATCATGCACGGATACTCTCGGAGTCGGATGAGATTCACTTCGTCGGGGCCGTTGACCCCATGGGCGACAGGCATCGGGCGATGAGGCGGGGTGAGGTTTTTGAAACCGTCGACGACATGCTCGCCGTAGGGATCGACGCCGCCGTTGTTGCGGTCCCCACTATTCACCATCACGAAATGGCGATGAAGCTGGCCGAGGCGAATGTGCACACGCTCATTGAAAAGCCGCTGGCAGAGTCGGTCCGCTCCGCGGAGGAGATCCGTGATGCATTCGCTACTGAACAGGTTATAGGTGCGGTGGGTCACGTCGAACGGTTCAATTCTGGTTTGCAGGAGATGAAACGTCGTCTCGACGCCGGTCAACTGGGTCGTGTCATTTCGATAGCCACAGAAAGAGTAGGCCCATTTCCGAGCAGGATCAGCGATGTCGGTGTGGTCAAAGACCTGGCGACCCATGACATCGATATCGTGATGTGGATCGGTGGTGCCCCGTTTGGAGATATCACCGGGAAAACTGCCTTCAAAATGGGACGGCCTCACGAGGATCTTGTAGTGGCGGTTGGCCAATTGGAGAATGGTGTTGTTGCCTCACTGAACGTCAATTGGTTGAGCCCGGTGAAGCGACGGAGGGTCACCGTCCTCGGAGAAAAGGGTGCATTTGTAGTCGATCTGCTGAGTGGAGACCTGAGATTCCACTCGAATGCCGACGTGGTCGATCGCGAGTGGGACCAACTGGCGATCCTGCGGGGAGTTAGCGAGGGCGACACCGTCACATATGCATTCTCGAAACGGGAACCCCTCGCGGTAGAGCATGAGGCTTTCAGACACGCGATCAACGATGGCGGGGCGGAAGGTGTGGTCACTCTCGACGAGGGAGTTGCCATTCTGAAGGTCGCCGAGCGAATTGTCGGGAGCGGATCATGAACACTGCCGTCGTCGCCCTGGGCAAGATCGGCCTCCCCCTGGCAGTTCAGATCGCCTCGAAGGGGCATCGGGTATTCGGAGCCGACATTTCCCCGGCCGTTGTCGATCTGATCAATAAGGGCGAGGTTCCTTTCCCCGGTGAGACCGATCTCGATACAAAATTGAGAGAGGTCGTCGACCGGGGCATGCTGACCGCAACCACCGACACAGCCGATGCGGTGGCACAGTCCGAAGCGGTGATTGTCGTCGTCCCATTGATGACTGACGGACTGGGCTCACCCGATTTCCGGGCGATGGATGCTGCGACGATGGATATTTCCAGGGGTCTCCGGAGCGGCTCGCTGGTGTCCTACGAAACAACACTGCCGGTGGGGACGACTCGAAACCGATTCCAGTCGATGCTCGAAGAGTTGACAGGTATGTCGGTCGGAACGGACATCTTTTTGGTCCATTCGCCGGAGCGGGTCTTTTCAGGGAGGATTTTCAGCGACTTGAGAAGGTATCCCAAGCTTGTCGGCGGGGTTGATGCTGCGTCGACGTCGAAAGGTGTTGAGTTTTACAAGTCGATACTCGATTTCGACGAGCGCACCGACCTACCCAGACCCAATGGCGTTTGGGCGATGGACTCAGCCGAGTCGGCCGAAATGGCCAAGCTGGCCGAGACCACGTATCGAGACGTCAACATCGCCCTCGCCAATGAGTTTGCGCGTTTTGCCGAGTCGGCAGGCATCGATGTCAATGAGGTCATCGAAGCCTCGAATTCCCAACCGTTTTCGCACATTCACCGTGCCGGGGTTGCCGTCGGCGGTCACTGCATCCCGGTTTACCCGCGGTTCTACCTCGCCGGAGACCCGGATGCGAGACTCGTTGCGACGGCCCGGGAAGTCAACGAGGCGGTCCCGAAACGGGTGGTCGAATCTGTCCGCCAGGCCCTCGGGGGACTGGACGGGGCAAGAGTGCTCATCCTGGGGGTCGCATATCGCGGCGGTGTCAAGGAAACAGCGTATTCGGGCGCCTTCTCGCTCCGCGATGAGTTGACAGGTGCTGGCGCGATCCCGTTTGCCTCCGACCCGCTCTACACACCGGAAGAACTTGTTTCACTGGGCTTCGCAACGTTCGATGGCCAGGCGGTCGACGCCCTGATCGTGCAGGCGGATCATCCTGAGTATCGAGAAATAGGGCCAGCTGACTTTCCCGGTCTACGGGTTGTATATGACGGACGTGCAATCCTGGACGAGTCCTCATGGGCCGAATCGGGCGCCAGGGTATTCGTCATCGGCCAGGGCTGACCACCCTCACCAGGGCTTGGTCCGGGCGAGCCGACTCCCAGGCGGCAACCGCAGCCTCCCTGGCAGCAACCGAAGCTCCGTTCCGGAACTCCGGGTCCTTGCACAATCTGAGGAGGATGGTCTCGATGTCATCGATGGTTCCACCGGCCAGACCTGGATGGATCGAAGCCACGAACCTCTTCTGACCGGGCAGATTGGTGACAACGGGTGGGATTCCGGCGGCCGAGTATTCCCAGAGTTTGGTTGCGGTCGCCTCCAGGTAGGCGGGAAGAGGGCGCAACAAGGAGAGACCGGCGATTGATCCGGACGCCATCTCCCATGCCTCGCCGTGGGATTTCCGCCCCACCAAGGTCAGGCTCGAGTTCTGGCCGGCAATCTCCACCATCTCAGCTGCGAGGTTCGGGCCAACCCTGCCGATGACCAAGAACTCGATGTCGGGAAGGCGCGAGGCCAGCTCCGCGATCTCGAGGGCCCCCCGGGCTTCGGTGACATCCCCAACGTAGACCGCAGTTGGATGTACCATGTCGGGCGGGACCACTTCGAAGTCGGCAGGGTCGGGAACGTTGAGCACCACAACCGCACCGGGGAATGAAAGCTCGTCGGCGGCGACGATGACCTCGCTGGCCAGCTTTCGGGCCATTCTCGTGTTAGTACCTGCGAGAAGACGCCCCAGCGGTTTCAACCAACCTGGAATCCACTCTCGAGAGGCGACCGCCTTCGAGTAGTTCTCATGGATGTCGATGATCGGTCTGACACCACGGAGGCGCGCCGCGAGCGAACCAAGCACAAAGAGCTCGGGGTCGGGGAGAATCACGACATCGGGTTTTTCCTTCCATAACGCGCCGACACAGCGGAATATCCGCCGGAGCCGACCCGCCTGTTTTCCGGATTCGTCGGTGATGAGTGATGCCGGGATGCCGTTGGCCTCCAGATAACGGACATGCCTGTTG
>DATDCF010000023.1:0-8165 GCA_036524475.1 Acidimicrobiia bacterium
GTACCGGGCGATCAGCACCCCGGTCGATGCCCTCGTCAGGTCTTTCAACTCGAGCCCGCGGGCCACTCCGTCATCGGGGAAGATGCTTTTGCCTCCACCGAGGAGAATCGGCTCGATCATCAAGTTGAACTCATCGATTAGGTCGTGACTCACCAGATAGCGCACCAGTTGTGAGCTCCCGAGGATGTGGATGTCCCCTTCGACCTTGGTTTTGAGTGCCGCCACCGAGGCAGCGACGTCGTCACCCGGCAGCAGATGCGAGTTGTTCCATTCCAGATCGTCCGCGGCGAGGCTGTTCGAGACCACATACTTGAGCACGGAGTTCATATGGTCCGCGAAAGGGTCACCGGCCTGTGCGGGCCACGCAGCCGCCATCGCTTGCCAGGTGCGGCGCCCGAACAGGAGGGCTTCGGTCGTTTTGGTGGTGGCGTCGAACGCCGCTCCCATCGCCTCGACGTCGAAGTAGGGATGCGACCATCCGCCGTGGGCGAACCCATCATCGGTGTCCTCGTCCGGTCCGCCCGGCGCCTGGACCACTCCGTCGAGGCTGATGAAGTCACTTGCGATCAGGCTCATGCCCTGATTCCCGAGCTCACATCCTCCGACAGGATCTCGTCGATCTGACCCACCGCCAGCGTCAGACCTTCTTCCATCCCCATTTTGACCAGCTGTTGCATGGCTTCCTCTGACGGGAACTTGGTTCTCAAAGTCATTCGAGTGGCACCATCGACCTCCTCGATGGCGACGCTGGTCGCGGTGGTGGGCATGTCGGGATTGGGGTTCCCATCGCTGTCCCCGAATCCGTCGACAAACTCGAGTTGGCCGGGAGGGTTGATATCAGAAATCCGCCACCAACCGTGATACTTTTCGCCCTCGGGCGAGGTCATGTAGTAGATGACATTGCCGCCGGACGTGAAGTCGTGGTCGACAAACGTGGCCGGGTATCCGGGTGGGCCCCACCAGCGCTCAAGCTGCCGGGGATCTGACCACAACTGCCAGACCCGGTTTGCTGTGGCATCGAATTCGGCTGTGAGGGTCAAGGTCAGCTGCTCGGTGTCCTTCTGGACGCTCTTCACGGTCATTTGTCTTCTCCTTCTTCGGGTTCGGCGAGGATCTCGCCCATACGGTCGATTCGTTCGCGCCACAACTTCTCCATATCTTCCAGGAGGCCGTAGGCCGTGCGAATCGTGTCTTTGTTGGAACGAACGAGTTGCTCCCGCCCCCTCCGGTGTTTGGTGATGAGGCCGGCCCTCTCCAGGACCGCCACGTGCTTTTGGACAGCGGCAAAACTCATCGCGTAGAAATCGGCCAGGCCGGAAACCGAATAGTCATCGACCATGGCCCGGACAATGATGTCGCGCCGCGTGGAATCGGAAAGAGCATGGAACAGGAGATCTGTCGTCTTCTCATTCTCTAATCCTACAACCATACGGTTGTATGTTAGTGAAGGAATGCTACTTGTGCAAACAGAATTTTACCTATTATTCGGCGGTGCTCACCTACCTGTTCTCCGACATCGAGTCGAGCACCCGGCTCTGGGAAGACCATCCCGAGGATATGACCACAGCATTGGCGCGACACGACTCGATCTTCTCGGAGGCGATCGAGCACTCGCAGGGAAAGCTGGTGAAGTCGACCGGCGACGGTGGACTCGCCGTGTTTGACAACGTCGGGGATGCAGTCGCCGCCGCGGTTGCGACCCAGACTGCCCTGGCGCATGAAGATTGGGGACCTACAGGGCCGATCCGGGTGCGAATGGGGATCCATTCCGGAGATTCCGAGGCACGAGACGGCGACTACTACGGAACGGCGGTGAACCGCGCTGCGCGAATCATGGCCGCCGGACACGGTGGACAGATACTGATTTCGGGTATCAGCAGCAAGTCGGCCTCCGACTCAATGCCACCCGGCACCACGCTCCGGGATCTGGGGACGCACCGCCTCAAAGACCTCACTGTTCCTGAGCACCTCCACCAGCTGATCCATCCTGACCTGCAGTCCGACTTCCCAGCGCCGCTCACACTCGACTCGCGGCCCCACAATCTCCCGTTGCAGTCGACCGAGTTCCTGGGACGGTCCAGCGAGCTCGCCGCCATCTCGGTGATGCTGGAGGCTCCCAACATCAGGCTCCTTACGATCGCCGGCCCCGGTGGGGCAGGGAAGACACGACTTGGGCTCCAGGCGGCCGCCGAACAGTTCGACAGATTCAACGACGGAGTGTTCTTCACCGACCTGTCGATGGAACGAGACCCGGACGCCGCCTTCGAGGCGATCGTCCGGTCTCTCAACCTGCCGTCCTCCGGTGGATCCGCCCTGGAAGTGCTCAAGGCCAGGCTCCGCGACAAACACATGCTCCTCGTTCTCGACAACTTCGAACAAGTGACCTCAGCGGCAACCGGGATCGGAGATCTCCTCCAGCACGCCCCGGGTTTGAAAATGATGGTGACCAGCCGGGAAACATTGCGAATCCGGGCTGAGTACGTATTCCCGGTTCCCCCACTATCGCTTCCCAACCCGAACGACCCGTTCACCGTCATCGGGGAATCCGAAGCGACGCAACTGTTTGTCGAGCGTGCCCGGACGGTCCGCCCCGACTTCTCCCTAGACGCCGAAAACGCTAGCACGGTCGCCGAGATCTGCCTCCGACTCGACGGGCTTCCCCTCGCCATCGAACTCGCCGCTGCCCGTTTGAACGTGTTCACCCCCTTCGACCTGCTTCTCCGGCTCCGGGAGCGGCTCGACGTCCTCGGGGCCGGCGGCCGTGATGTCCCCGATCGGCAACGTACCTTATGGGGAGCGATCGCCTGGAGCTACGAGTTGCTCAACGACCATGAGCGCCATCTGTTCGACCTCATGGCAGTGTTCTCGACGACCCTGATGGACGCCATCGAGTCGGTAGCCACGGATGCTCTGGGTGAGTTCGACGTCGACTCGCTCGCCTCACTGGTCGACAAGAGTCTGGTTCAGTCCGACGACAGTGATGGTTCGAAGCGCTTCTCGATGCTGTTGATGATCAAGGAATTTGCCGAAGAGCGACTAGCGACCGACGTCGAGACCGACCGCAAAGTGCGGCGAGCGCATGCCCTCCATTTCTCTGAGTTTGCACACCAACTCGAGGACCGTCTGGCCGGGCCAGAACGCGAAGCCACGCTGGATGAGCTGGCTACCGAGATCGGCAATCTGCGAACCGCTTGGCGCTATTGGGTCGACCAGGCGGAGGTGGAGCAGCTCTTCAATCTCATTGGTGGGCTGTGGGCGATCCACGAAGCTCGTGGGTGGTACCACGCAGCGATCGAGCTGGCTTCGGACACTCTCGAAGTGTTGGCGACGACGCCTTCGACGCCTGAGCTGGCAGCTGAAGAATTGGTCATTAGGACGAGTCTGGCGAGAGCACTAATGGCGGTGCGCGGCTATGGAGTCGAGGTGGAGGAGGCCTACAGGAGCGTCCTGGAGATGTCCGAAAGCGCGGCTACAACTGCGCAGAGATATCCAATACTGCGGGCCCTCTGGATGTATTACATGAACAGCGCCGATATCGAGCGGTCCCTCGAAATCGCTGAGGAGATCCTGGAGATGAGCGAACATGACGACTCGATAACTGTCGATGCCCTCTATGTTTCGGGGGCATCCCGGGCATTTTCAGGAGACCTCGAAACAGGTCTGGCCCAACTCGACAGAGCAATCGAATTGTACGACCCGAAGCTACAGGGCTCTTCTCGATACCGGTTGGGGACCAATGTCGGGGTCGCGGCGAGGGTGGCCTCGGGAATATTGCGGTGGCAGTGCGGCCTGGTTGTCACCGGGCCGGAGCAAGTGGCCGACGCGTTACAACTCGCCAGGACGATCGATCATCCTTTCAGCATCGCCTGGGCGCTCTACCACAACGGATTCCTTGCCCTAAGCCGGAGTCGGTTTGAGGATGCGCTCCGTTTTGCAGAAGAGTTGGTTCTCGTTTCCGAAGAGAACGAGTACATGCTGTGGGGAATCCTGGCAACCGTACTCAAGGGAGTGGCGACAACCGCCCGGGGCGACCTCAATGTCGGGCTCACTATGACCGAGAAGGCCGTGGAACTCTATGAGGGGTTGACCACTCCACCGATCTTCTGGCCGCTGGTCCTGAGCATGCGCGCCCTGGTCATTTCTATCGCCGGACAACCCGTACGCGGCCTCGAGATGATCGAGCAGGCTCTGGAAATCGTTGGTCCTGACGATTCCTTTGCTCCGACGTTTCAGAACATGCGCGGCGATATGCTGGGGATGGTCCCGGGGACAGACCCACGACTACGCGAGACGATTTACGCTTCGGCAGCGCAACAGTCACATCGAGGTGGCTACAGCACCACCGAACTGCAGGCGATGACGCGCTTGGTGACGGTGCGTCGGGCGATGAAGAAGACGCCCGATGGCAGTGAAGACCTCGCCCAACTATATGGCGCTTTTATTGAAGGGTTCGAAGAACACGACCTGGTGGCGGCAAGGGTGGTCTTGGGTATTTGAGTACGCTGGCGAACGGAAAGCGAGAGGTATGAGCGATCGAGATGTAATGGCACTGGTTATGACCGCGGAACGTCGCTGGTTGGACAACTGGATCGCAGGCCCCTCAATTGAAGGAGAACCCGCTAGGCGGGGCCAGGCGGCACCCGACCTCGAGCTCACCGCCGAGGACGGAACTCAAGTCATGTTGAGCAGATACTGGCAAGACAAGCCGCTTCTCGCCATGCTGTGGCGTCATCTCGGTTGTGGATGCGGTCTGGAGCGTATCGAGCGACTGCAGGACGAGTACGAGATCTACCTCGCTGCGGGGCTCAGTTTGGTTGTCGTGGCGCCAGGGGAGATCGAACGGGTGATCGCCTACAAGGAGCGATTTGAGCTTCCCGCACCGGTCCTCGCCGACCCCGACTACCGAACCCACATGGCGTTCGGGCTCTCCCACTGGTCGCGGGAGCAGGTCTTGTACGACGCACCCGATGAATTCTGCTCGCTCTCTCCCGAGATCGGGGAGCAGTTCCAGGAAGACCGGCGCCAACAGGGGCGACACCTCGTCGACGACCCGTGGATGCAGTCAGGCGAGTTCGTTATCGACACAGACGGCCTCATCCGGGTCCCCTACCTGTACAACTATTGCGGCGACTATCCCGACCACCGGGTATTTACGACGGCAGCGCGTCTTGCCACTCCAAACTAGACGGTGAGGTTCTTGTAACCCCGGGTCTTCTCGTTTTCCCCGGTCAAGCGGGTCTATTGGCTTTGCCGTCCAACCACAGTCGGTCCGACTCGTCGGCGTGGCTCCCGTCTGAGCCGACGTGTTTGGCATCGATTCGGTCACCCTTTTTGATGACGTGGACGAGGGCCATAGCATGGCCGCGTCCAAGATCGAAGTCTGCGGCAAGCCAGTCCACTATCTCGCCGGCTTTGGTCTCGGGCCTGTCGTAACCCTTTTGCTTCGCCAGCTCTACAAACTGCCTGGGAGTGAGCCCGGTCTTCTCTTCGATGTTGTCCAGGTAAGCCTGAAATGACATATCTACTACCTTCCGGCGACTTTTTATATGTATCCCCGAGCCCTGTCAAACCCGGCGACTCCAGTCAACGGCGTCGTCGTTAGAGCCTGTCGCCGCATTCAGGTACATTCTGCATAAGGTCAAGAGCCGTCTAACCGGTGAAGCCCGGAGAGATGCGGGCACACCAGACCTAAGCTATCGGGGGTTTGTCCGCCCAGCACCTTTCGGGCGATCCGTCCACCTGCGAGTATCGAGGCGGTCTGACCGATCCGTTAGCCAGCATCGACCACACAGAACCGATTCCCCTCGGGATCGGCAAGGATGACATAGTCGGCATCGGCAGGGAGCTTGTCCCAATGGATCTCTGTGGCGCCGAGAGAAATCAGACTTTCGACCGACGCTGACCGGTCAGAGGCGTAGAGATCCAGATGGATTCGAGGCGGCACCTGCACCTCGGAGTCAACCCGATCCAACGAGAGGTTGGGGCCATGCCCGTCTGGTGGGCCAAGCAAGACAAAATCGCTGTCCTGGCGAAGGACTTCATACCCGAGCGCTTCCCGCCAGAACCTGGTCTGGGCCACCAGGTCGTCCACTCTGACCACAATCGAACCGATTCGAATCATCGCCAAACTCTACAGGCCCTACCCGGAACCCCATTGGTCGAAAATAGGTCTTTAGAACCGGTCAAAACCTCTCTATGGAAATGCCCACACGGTCGATACAAAGGCAACCACAAAAGGATCACTCGATGACAGACCGACTGAACGAATCCAGATCGTATTTTGTCGCGGCGGCGGAATCTGACACTCCGGCCCTAGTGCTGTGGGGCGCCCGTCATCGGGACCGCACCACGGCGAGTGGCCTCTTCGTCTGTCCTGAGGAAGGCATGGAGCGGGCCTACTGGAGCCACCGAGTTCGGAACTGGTTCCACGTGCTCTCACTGCCGATGGTCCCGGGGGCCATGGTCGGCGAGTATGTGGAGTGCTTCGCCTGCGGAGCGTCGTTCGACCCGAAGATCCTCGGAGCGAAACATCCCGCTCTGGGCAATCTCATCACCGACTAGGCGTATCGAAGCTCACCCGTCGCTCAAAACTCGTTGCCAAGGTCCCAACCCGGTGTTCGACCAGCGGGGGTCTTCGGACAAAATCCGGTCGATCCCTTTGGTGAGGTTGAGATTTTGCCGATAGATGGTCAACGCGATTTGAGGAGGTGAAATGCCCGACACCGATCTGGACCCGGCGACAAGTGTCACCGGGGAAACAGACGACGACGTCGAGGGTGCCTCCGAAGCCGAGAAAGACCAGGGGCGAGCTGGAGAAAAGGTCGATCCCGGCACTGACGACGACGGGGATACCGGCGTAGAACTCATCGCCGAAGAACCGGCTCCCAACTCCGAATCCGAGGATCCACCAGACGCCAGGACCCCGATTCCAACATGGAAGAAGCTGACGGCCGCCGGCTCGTGGATCGTGGCTGTCTTCTTCCTCGTCATGTTCCTGGCCAACGGGAGCAGTGAGGCCCGAGACCAGGGTGAGACCAGCTCCTTTCTATTACCACAGGACCAGGTCGAAGTAGTCCCACCGGACACGCTCGGGATTCGTTTCGATGAGGTCAGGGAGACGTGGAATACGGTCGAACAAGCTCCGTTGATTTCATCTCCATTACGACGCACGCCGGAGAGTGGTGAGTTCGACAGCTTCTTCTACGGTCTCGATCCGAAGGCCGAGATTCTTGGGGCGTATCGCGACAGCGACGACTATCTGGTTGGGCTACTGGTGACGGCCCGGCTCGACCACGAAGCTATTTCCACTCTGTATCTCCACGTCTGTCACATTGTCAGCCCGTTCTCGCCGGACTGCATCGAACAGTACACATCGATCGGGCTCGCTAACAAGACCCTGGCTGACCTCGCCGCGACCGGAAGCGAGACTAACTGGATGTTCGATGGCAACACATGGAGAGTCACGGTAAGTGATCGGCAGCTGACTATTCGGGTGATAAGCCCCGCTTCCGAATAGGAGTCCTTCCGGCCGTCCAAGCCAGGGAGGTCTAACCCCTCCACCCACCGCTTTTCCATGTGTCAGGCAAAAGTGTCACACCCTCTGTTCATACTGACCGGGTGTGAAGAGTGGAGCTTGAAATATGACATTTGAAATGATTGCGTTGCTGACAATTAGTGCTGTGCTCGTGCTCGGTCTCCTCGTAGCCGGTATATTCGCCCGATCCCGGCGCGGTCCGGCGACGTCCACGGTCGACCCCACAGGCGAACTGACGACCCTCCTCGCCAACCGTGACGGTGTCATGTCCGAAAAGGTCGCCCAGCTGGATTCAAAACTCGCCGAACTCCAACAGTCTCTTACCAGCCGGGAGAGCGCACTCAACACCCAGGTGGCCGACATGGGCCTGCAGATGAAATCGATCGCCGGGCTGTTTACCAATGACCGGACGAGAGGCAGCTGGGGAGAGATCAGCATGGTGCGCATCTTTGAGAGGGCCGGGATGATCGAGGGGCTCGACTACGACACCCAGATAACGATCAAGGGACGGACACCAGACGCAATCGTCCACATTCCCGGCGGGTGCGAAGTCGTCATCGACTCCAAGTTCCCGCTCGCGCGCTATCTCGACGCACTCGATACCGAAGACCCCGAGCAACGCCGCCAATAC
>DATDCF010000024.1:0-2973 GCA_036524475.1 Acidimicrobiia bacterium
CAGGTCGACAAAGCCCCAGAAGTAGACGGTGTCACAGTTGGCGGTCAGGAACAATGACTCGGAATCCATCAGGTCGGAGAACAACAGGAACGAGTTGTCCTCTGCGCCGACCGACAGGAAACCTCGACGCACGGCGGCGATCGAGGCTCCTCGCAAGGCACCTAGGAACGCCTGAACTCCGTGCTGGAAATCGAGGTTGTCGTACAGCAGTGCTGCGGTCGCCTCGGACGGGGCTCCATCATCGAACTCCAATGTCCCTAGACGACTCTCCACCCGATCTGGTGTCGAAATCGACGCCAGCGCCTCGTCCGATACTGCGGCCTGTGTGCTGGTCATAGGTTGCTCCTCATCTGCTCGATTTGCGATTTGCTAGACGGGCTCGAACTCGCCGACCTGCCATGACTTGTCGAAGAACGGTTGGAGTGGGCTGTAGAGCCGCAGGACAGCGAAGTACCCCTTGTCAGGCATTGTCTGGATCCAGTTGCCGTCTGACACCTCATTGGGCTGCTCGGGCCCAAAGTGGATCGTGGTGGAACCCTCGTCATCCGGTACGGCCGCCGGGCTCGGATAGGACTGACTTCCGGCCCGGGGGTAGCGCTGCGGCGTGACCAGCATCGAACGGGTCTGGTTGTCGTACAACGTGAACGACCAGAAACGCGCCTGGGGGATATCGGGCGGGAGAGTCACCGTGTAGCTCTTCGCCCCGTCGAGGTATTCCTTGTTCGAGTCCATGAATGCAACCAGGTACTGGCTACCGATCCCGGTGAGACGCATCGCCATGGCGGGCGTGATCCCGGTGTACCCGTAGAAGAACATGGTCCGGAGATCGTGCTTGCGGGCTCCTGTCGGCGGGTGAGGCTTGATCCCCTCCGGTGTAACCTCGGCGATCGGCCGGTCGAACAGGTAGCCGCCACCGAAAAGCATGTTGGTCCATGCGGACCCGGGGTACCAGGCAACGTCTTCTTCGCCACGGGCGTCGAACATCAGTGCCCTCGATGTCGCATTGCCGATAGCCGCAGCCTCCTCCATGATTCGCCTCATCCGATCGTCGGGACCAAACGGCTTGCCCTTCGCGATTCCGATTTCGGCGAGATGACCGACTATCTCGGGGTCACCAGAATCGGCCGGCTCGTCCTGGAGCAACGCATGCACGGTCTCGAAGAAGCCGGCATCTGTCGGCGGGATGGTGTTGAACTCCAAACCAGTGCCCTCGACGAATTTGGTCTCCGGCACCTCGCCGGGCTGCGCAAATGGCACGACGCCCTGGAGAAGAGTGGCGACGCTGGTGCCCGCCCCGCTGGGGACGTAGGGATAGATCTTGGTCGTCGACTTGATCGTGGCGACCGTGGGCGCCGGGTCGCTTTCCACCATGAACGACCGGCCCAGCATCAACGCCCGGTTGGTGCGCGAGTGCCCCACGAAGAAGCCACCTTCCGGAAGTTTTCCTTCATAGTCCGGCGGCACCAGCAGGAACTTCCCACCTGCTCCTCGATCGGGTCCCGGCATGCCGAAGTCGATGATCCAGTGAAACCACATGTCGTCGAACACTCCCAACGCCATGGGTGGCGTTTCGACAACCATGGGGCCCTGGCTCAGATCCACGATGCCGACGTAGTAGACGGTGTCGGCATTGGCCGTGAGGAACCGCGACGAGGAGTCCATGAGCTCCGAGAAGATCAACACCGTGTTGTCCTCGACGCCGACGCTCAGAAAGCCCTGACGGATCGCCTGCGTAGATGCGGCTGGAAAGGCCGTGAGGTACGCGTTGAGGGCGTGATAGAAGTCGAGATGGTCATACAAGGTCTCTACCGTCGAGGCATTAGGTGCCCCATCCCTGAATTCGAGGGCGCCGATTCGACTATCGACCCGGTCGGGTGTGGAGAGCGAACGAAGCGTCTCTGCGGAAATTGCGGTTTGCAACGTGGTCATCGATACCTCCCTTTCGATAACGATCCAATCGCGAGTACGACCCAGGCGCTTCATTCAGATTGCGTGAAAGGTCGAAGAAGCAGGGACTTGCACCATTGCCGAGACCCGGATGCCGACCGGTCCTGACTGGCCATTTAGGATTCCCCCGTGGCCACCGAGAACCTCAGCGGGGTATTGCCGTCCGATACCGAGCTCGACGCACTGCTGCTCGACGCCAAGCTCTCGGTCCCGCTACCAAGACGGGGTTCGGTCAGCCGCGCCCCTCTGATCGATGCAGCCCGATCGAGCGAGCGTCGAGTGGTTGGTGTCACCGCGCCAGCCGGTTACGGCAAGTCGACGTTGTTGACCGAGTGGGCACACTCTGAGGACCGGCCGGTCGCCTGGCTATCTCTCGATCAACTCGATGACGATCCGGCAACCCTGATCACGTTGTTGGCGTCTGCATACGTCCGCGCCTCAGGTAGCGAATCCGATTTGGTCGCCAATGTCGGTGTGGGAGGATCCTCGGTGCTGGCGCGCGCCGCGCCGCGTCTCGCCACAGCGTTTTCGACCAGCCCATCTCCGTTTGTACTGATGATGGACGATCTGCATTCGCTGCAATCGCCGAACTGTCATGACGTGCTCAGCGTGGTGATCTCCGGGATTCCGCCAGGCTCGCAATTGGTCGCAACGAGTCGCTCCGAGCAACCCCATCTGCCCAAGCTGCGGGCGACCGGCGATGCGCTCGAGTTCTCTGCGACCGACCTGGCGCTCGATGAGGCCGGCGCACGACAGATCTTCAATGAGGCGCGGGTGGCAATCACCTCCGAGCTGGCAGCAGCCGTCACCCAGCGAACCGAAGGCTGGCCGGTGGGCATGTATCTCGCCGCGATGATCGCCATGGAGGGCAAGGGCGAGCAATTGACGATCTCGGGCGACGATCGGTATGTGGCCGATTATCTATACAAGGAATCCTTGATGCGGCTGCCCGAGGGCACTCAGCGGTTCCTGCGCAGAACGGCAGTGGTCGACCAGCTCTCCGGCCCGCTGTGCGACGCCGTTCTC
>DATDCF010000025.1:0-2921 GCA_036524475.1 Acidimicrobiia bacterium
ACCATGAGGATGGCCGACAGAGTTTGTGCCGGACCGCGATCGATCTGACCCTGATAGAGGGTGAATATCGCCCGGGTGAATGTGTCGTACCTGAGAAGTGACACGGCGCCGAAGTCTGAAATCGTGTACAGCCCGACCATCAGTCCAGCGGAGACGATCGCCGGACGAAGCTGCGGGATGGTGATGGTGAAGAATGATCGAATCCTCGATGAGCCGAGTCCGATGGCTGCTTCCTCCGTGGCCGGGTCGATCAAACTGAGCCCGGGGGCGATGATGAGATGGGCCATGGGAGCCAGGAAAACACTGAGTGCCAGCCATGCGCCGACGAAGCCATAAGGCGTGGCAACTGTCCAACCGGTGAGAGCGTGGATCAGCCCGTCGGCACCGGTGGCACCAATGATGGATAGGGCTGCGACATAGGAGGGAATGACCAGGGGTATGGCGGCGAGGATCATCCAGACGCGTCGGAATGGGATATTCGTCCTCATGGTGAACCAGGCCGTGGTGGTCCCGATCCCAACCGCGGTGACAGTCACCGCCACTGTCAGCAGCAGAGTATTGATGAATAGCTGCAAGAGCCGCGATGCGGGCAGCACGACATCCGAATTCCCGCCGAGTACCTGGACGAGCAGGCTCACCGGGGGAATCAGGGCCGGAATCAGAGCCAGTCCGGCTGCAATCCACCATCCCGCCGACAGGGAGCGCGTGGGGCCACGCTCCCGGATGACCGGCGGGGCGGCGGTCACATCACACCAGCCCCGCTTCGCTCACCAGACGAGTAGCCGTGTTGAGATTGTCCGCCAGTTCGGACAGGTCGATGTCGGGCGAATTGATTTCGTCGAGTGGCGGTAGCTGCGGGTTAGCGGCGATTCCGGTGAGGGAATACTCGAAAGTGTCGTCCACGAAGAACTGCTGGGAGGAATCGGAGAGAAGAAAGTCGACGAACTGCTGCGCAGCTTGAGGCCGATCGGTGCCAGCGAGTATCCCGACGCCGGCGGGCATCACCAGCGTCCCCACATCACCGGCCGGAATGAACCAGTTCTCGGCGTCCCCGCCCGACCCTTCGGCCCGGAGACGGAGGAGGTAGTAATGGTTGACGAGACCCGCTTCGATCTCACCGGCGTTGACGGCCGTGACAATGGGGCTGTTTCCCTCGAACGATGTTGGTTGGGCCGCGGCGAGCTTCTCCAGCCATTCGAGGGTCGCCACCTCACCCCTTTCAACGATCATTGCGGACACGAAGGCGAGGAAGGAGCCGTTGGTTGGCGCAACACCCAGTTGGCCAACCCATTCCGGGTTTTCGACGACATCATCGATTGTCTCCGGCAGATCGCTGGTTGTGCCTTTGTTGTATACGAATACCCGGACCCGTCCCGAAGTACCGACCCATTTCCCGTCGCTGTCGTTGAACCTGGCATCGACCCGATCGAGTGTTGAATCGGGCAACGTTGACAACAGTTCCTTCACCGCTCCTATCGAGGCCGGGTCTTGAGCGAAGAACACGTCGGCGTCAGTCCCGTCTCCTTCTGCAAGCAACGTGGCAGCGAGCTCCGTCGAACCGCTGTACCGAACTTCGACACTGATGCCCGTTTCTGCCTCGAATTCTTCGATCAGTGGTTCTACCAGTTCTTCAGAACGGCCCGAGTAGATGACCAGCGGTGCGTCGGAATCGGTATCGCCGCTGCCACAAGCCGGCAACAAGGTCAAAGCCGCAAGGATAATGATGGTGGTGCGTTGCAAGGGTGCTCCCATGTCGATCTCGTTGGTCGTTAGCTACCTAACGACTTGCTGAAATCTATTAGCACTACGGCTGTAGTGCAAATTGTGATCTAGCGGTGTTCTCCCGCCACAAATTGTCGGGGGCCGCCGGACAATCCGGCTGGCAGACGCATCAGCGCAAAAGTAGTGGTATCAGCAATTCCCCGGGCGCCAGACCGCCGTGATATGCCCGAAGTCGCTTGTCGAAACCGCGGGGCAAGAGTACTTTGCCCCCGGGCGCCAGCAAGAGGTTGGGAGGTAGTCTCTCCAAAGCCCTTGTGGTGACTTTCGGGCCTATCAGTGATTCGGGTGCCACCAGTTCGCCACCTGTCATCGAAGCCAGAGAACCGGCGGTGTCGCTCGTCGACCAGACCTGGACGCCGCGGCTGTCCCCACCCATCCGGAGCGTGTCGAATCGGGCGTCTCGGATGAGCATCTTGTCGTCTTCGGCATAGTCGATCAACCCGTGGTCGGCGGTCCCGAGCAGGGCCACCCCTGCAGGCAACCGATGATGAATCTCATCCCAGATCCGGGAGGCCACACCGATTGCCTCGTTGAATTCCGGGGACGTGAGTCCGAAGACATGCCCGGCATAATCGACATGGGGAACATAGGTGAATATGAATCGACCGGGCTCTGCGGCGAGCGAGACCGTCGCGTTGATCAGGTCTTCGATGCCCCAGATCCCCTCGAAGCGGGCACCCCGGTAGAGCATCCGGGTCAAGGGGCTGTTTTCAAAGTCTCCGGGTTGCACGGTGATCGGTTCGATACCGGATGCCCGGATGCGCTCCCAGAGGTTGGGCTTGGGCAGCAAGTTTGCATAGTCATGGTCCACCGGTGCCCCGGTCAGGTCTACCCATTTCAAGGTATTGACGATTCTCTTGTGCTCCGGCATCCACATGAGGTGGGACACGATTCCGTGGCCTCCGGGAGCGAGACCGGTGGCGACAGTTGCGAGCGAGGTACTCGTGGTGGATGGAAACCCGGATTCGAGCGTGCCCTTCATCGATTTCTGGAGCGAGACCGCCGTGGGATGAGCTACTTGAGACACTCCGAGCCCATCAAAAAGAATCAGGACAATTGAGTTGCCTTCGGGAAGGAGATCGGCCAGCGCAGAGGTCAGACGAGCCGACTCCGTCTGTCCGGTCAGGCGAAACTCGATC
>DATDCF010000026.1:0-12045 GCA_036524475.1 Acidimicrobiia bacterium
CGGCCACCCCGCCCCGGGGAAATCGACGGCCTCCATTACAAGTTCGTCACCGAGGACGAGTTCGATTTGATGGTCCAGAATCACTCGCTGCTCGAATGGGCCGAGTACAACGACAACCGGTACGGGACTCCGGCGGCCCCGATCAGGGAGGCCAATGACCACGGGCGCGATGTCCTCCTCGACATCGAGATTCAAGGTGCCCGCCAGGTCAAGGAAAATCGGCCATCGGCTGTGATGATTTTCATTGCTCCTCCTTCGATGGAGGTGCTCGAGGCCAGGTTGCGGGGCCGGGGGGATACGAGCGAGCGGGACATCGCCGACCGGTTGTCGATCGCGGCATCTCAGCTCGAGGTCGCTCCTGAACTGTTCGATTTTGTCGTTGTGAACGATGACCTGGATGAAGCGGTCGCAGAAGTCGCGAGTCTCATTACGGGGGCAATCTGAGGTATCCTTTGAGTTCCCACGACACCCGAGAAGGAATCCATGAAGATCGAAGAAGTAATTGATCAGATAGGCAATCGATTTGCCACGGTCGTCGTGTCATCACGGCGGGCGCGTCAAATCAACGCCTATTTCCACCAACTCGGTGATGGGTTCGGCAATTTCGTGCCACCGCAAGTGCATTCGCTGTCCCGCAAGCCATTGACGATTGCCATGGAAGAGATCGCCGAAGGCAAGGTGGCTGTGGAGACTGTCGAGTCATAATGCTGGCGCGGCGACGGGTGGTGCTCGTCGTTTCGGGAGGGGTCGCAGCTTACAAATCGGCTTATCTGGCGCGGCGGCTCATCGAGGCTGGCGCCGAGGTCCGTGTGGTCATGTCGCGGTCTGCCCATGAGTTCATCGGTCCACAGACGTTTGCTGCGATCACAGGTACCCGGCCACTCTCCGAGTTGTTCGGCGACGAAGATGTCTCGCCACATACCGGTCTGGCACGATGGGCCGATGTTGTTGTGGTCGCTCCTGCCACCGCTGCAACACTTTCGCGAGTGGCGAATGGGCTCTCGGAAGACCTGGTTTCAGCAACTCTTCTCGCCACAGACCGCCCGATATTGTTCGCACCCGCAATGCACACAGAGATGTGGGAGAACGCCGCCACCCAACGCAACGTCACCCAACTCATCGCCGACGGTCATCACTTCGTCGGGCCTTTCAGCGGAGAACTCGCCGGAGGTGATATTGGAGTCGGGCGCGTCGCCGAGCCCGAAGAGATCCTCGATTCACTGGCCGACCTCCTTGGAGGCCCTGAAGAAGGATGGTCGGTTCTGGTCACAGCGGGCGGGACCCGCGAACCCATTGATCCCGTCCGGTTCCTGGGCAATCGGTCAACCGGGAAGATGGGCCATGCTATTGCAGACGAGGCTGCTCGCCGGGGCCACAATGTCACGCTGGTCACGACCTCCGATCTGCCAGCGCACCCTTCCGTCAAGGTCGTACCGGTGGAGACCGCCGACGAGATGCTCGATGCGGTTGCAGGTTTGGAAGCGGACATCGCGGTAATGGCAGCTGCCGTGGCCGATTTCAAACCGATGCATTCACATGACTCCAAATTGTCCCGCTCCGAAGGCCTCGATTCGATCGCTCTGGCTCCAACACCAGACATTCTGGCCTCGGTCGTGGCTCGGGACCCCGCCCCGGTCACTGTTGGTTTTGCAGCCGAAACCGGTGGCGTGGAACGGGCCATCGAGAAACGCAAGCGCAAAGGGGTCGATCTCCTCGTGTACAACAACGTGACCGAAGTTGGCTCCGGGTTCGGTACCGACACCAATCGCGTTGTGTTGATCAACCGATCCGGTGAAACCGAAGCCCTTGCCCAGATGACCAAAGCCGAAGTTGCCATCCAGCTTTGGGATCGGATCGAAGACCTTGTCAGTGGCGGTCGGTAAGCTCTGAACTCGATGAGCTCCTGGCTATTTACCTCAGAATCGGTCACCGAAGGCCATCCAGACAAGGTGGCAGACGCCATATCCGATTCCGTCCTCGACGCCACCCTCGCTATCGAACCAATGGCCAAAGTGGCCTGCGAGGTGCTTGTCACCAAGGATTTAGCCGTAGTCGCCGGCGAAATCGGTGGCCTCGACCGCGATGACTGGCCCGATCTCGACGCCACGGTGCGTAATGTCGCCCGTTCGATCGGCTACGACGGGTTTGATCCCGGATTCAATGCCGACACGATCGAGGTCATGGACCGGGTGAATGTACAGAGCGTCGACATTGCCGCCGGAGTAGATCGCGCGGAGGGCGCCGGAGACCAGGGTTTGATGTTCGGATATGCCGTAAACGAGACTGAAGAGCTGATGCCACTCCCCATCCATCTCGCGCACCGCCTCGCCGAAAGGCTCGCCGAGGTCAGGAAATCAGGGATCGTCGATTACCTCCGCCCTGATGGAAAGACCCAGGTCACAGTACGTTACGAAGACCGGCGACCCGTCAATATCGAGAAAGTCCTTATCTCCACCCACCACACACCTGACCGGACATCCGAGGACATGCGCGACGAAATTCTCAAGCTGGTCGTGATGGATACGCTTCCCGACCAATACCTCGACGGTGTTCCCGAGTTTGTCTTCAACCCGAGCGGCCAATTCACAATCGGTGGTCCCGTTGGCGACACCGGGCTCACCGGCCGAAAGATCATTGTCGATACCTACGGGGGGGCCGCCCCCCACGGTGGCGGTGCCTTTTCCGGGAAAGATGCCACCAAGGTCGACCGCTCCGCCGCCTACGCCGCCCGTTGGGCCGCCAAGAACCTGGTCGGGGCGGGCGCGGCCGATCGAATCGAGATCCAGATCTCTTACGCAATCGGTGACCCAGAGCCATTCTCCAAGAAGATCGAGACCTTCGGCACCAACAATGGCGACCCGGTGAGAATTGCCTCGGCACTCGATGAGTTCTTCGACTTCAGACCGGGGGCGATCATCCGGAATCTGAACCTCCGCACCCCCGGCTTCGCCGAAACTGCCTCGTACGGTCACTTTGGCCGACCCCAATTCCGGTGGGAGCAGACCGATCTGGCACCGGATATTGCCAGCTATCTCGACTTCTGATCACCGCCCACGCAGCACTGGTGGTCCCCGCCGTACCGACCTTCTCTGTCGATAGCGGCTTCTGGTATTCGGTTCCCCACCACCTTCGTGGCGATGTCGGAATCGGGGTCCGGGTGAGAGTGCCGCTCGGTGGGCGGAAAGTCAGAGGATTCGTGGTAGATCTCGGGGAACGTGAGGGAAACCTGAAAGAAGTTCTCGGGGTATCGGGAGAAGTTCCCGTGTTCGGGCCGGCACTCTTGAAATCGCTTCGCTGGGCTGCGCAACACTACGTGGCTCCTCTTTCTGTCGTCCTCGAGAAGGCTGCGCCCCCGACACTTCCCAAGTCGCGGGCCGGCACCCCGCTCACCGGGAGAGTCGTCGAGGCGCCGGCGGGTCATCCCCTTGCGGCATTTGCACGGACGTTGGCAGCACGCGAAAGGCACCCGGCGGTTTCATACTGTGTGCATTGGAATGATTCATCGTGGATGGACGTCGTTGCTCCGGTGCTCAACTCCAACCAGTCGATCATGGTGGTATCAGCGACGGTGCGGGAGTCGAACCGGATTGCGGAGTCGATGCAACGACGATTCCCGGAATCGGTGGTCCTCGTCCCCGACGGCAACGACTCGAAAGTCACACGGGCCTGGGAAGCGGCGACCCGGACGGGAACGATTCTGGTGGGTACCCCACGGGTGGCTGCGTGGCCGATGACCGAATTCGGACTGGCCATTGTGATCGAGGAGGGGAGGCGGGCCATGAAGGACCGACAGACACCGACGATACATGTGCGCGACTTACTGCGGACACGTTCCCGGATTGAGGGGTTTGGATTGCTCTTTGTCGGACCTACGCCCAGTGTGGAGACGAAAGCTGCCGGAGCGGAGACTATCCAGCCGGAGAGGCCATGGGGCCTGGTTGAAACCGTGGACCGGCGCGACGATCCCCCAGGCTCCGGATTCTTATCCGACCGGGCGGTGGCAGCCCTCAAGAATACGGCAGGCGCAGGCAATCGAGCTTTCGTATTCACCCATGTTCGCGCTGAAGACGCCAGTGCTCGATGCGTATCCTGTCGGTCTCTAAGACGGTGCACTCGCTGCGGCTCCCAAATCGGGCAACGACCGTCGTGCCTTCGTTGCGGGTTGGAAGCGCCGAAGTGCGCCAATTGTGGGGGAGTGCAGTTCGAGTCGATGGGTTCGATTCCCCGCCGTATCGTCGCCGAACTCGAAAAACGGGTCGGGTCGGGCTTGGTCGGACTGGTCGATGGGGGACGTCCGATAACTGTGGGCACCGAGCGAGATCTCGCCGCTGTCGAGGGTATCCAATTGGCGGTGGCGGTCGACGTGGATTCCTTGTTGTACGGATCGAATTATCGGGCGTCGGAGGAGGCGATTCGGGTCCTGGCCCGTCTGGTCGGATGCGTGGTCCGCGGCAAGGGTTTTCGCACTCTTCTCCAGACATCCGACCCCGACTCGCCACTGATCGTCGCATTGCGTCGTGGGGAACCGATCCCGTACCTCGAGTCGATTCTCGCCGAAAGGGCACGTGACGGATTTCCCCCGGCGACCGAGATGCTTGCTATCGAAGTGAAGGGTGCCGATCCCGAATCGGTGAGTGCCGACATTGCGGCGAGCGCCCCGGGAATGGTCATGGGCCCGGTACCTTCAGGCGATGGTCTGCGTTGGTTGCTCCAGGGCGATCTCGGTCTGGTCAAAACCGAGCTGCGGCGGGTGGTCCAACGCCTGCGCGATTCAGGAGCCGCTGTCCGTGTGGATGCAGATCCGATTGATCTGTGACGTCTGACTACGCTTCTGCCCCGAGCAGCACCTCCTGAGCCCCACACACCAAATCCGATGGCACTTTTACCAATTCGAATATACGGAGATCCCGTGCTTCGCCTCAAGACCAAACCGGTCGTCGAGATCGATGACACCGTCAAAGTGCTCGTCAATGACATGATCGAGGTCATGTACGCCGCCCCCGGCGTCGGTCTGGCTGCCAATCAAATCGGTGTGTCGAAACGGATAGCGGTATTCGACTCCCATGACGACCTCGGCCCGAGAGTGATGATCAATCCTGAAATAGTGGAACTTTCCGGTGAATGGGAGTACGAGGAGGGGTGTCTATCTGTCCCCGGCTACGTCTGGGAGGTCAAACGACCCGGGTTTGCTCGCGTCAGGGCACTCGACATCAAGGGCAACCAGGTGGAGTACGCCGGCGATGGACTTCTCGGCCGGGTTTTACAACACGAGGTGGCACATTTGGACGGAGGCCTTCTGATTGATGTTCTCGGTCGTCTAGAGCGCAAGAAGGCCCTCAAAGACCTCCGCAACGACGCTCTGGGGTTGGCGTCGCGAGAATGACACGCGTCGCCTTCCTGGGGACACCAACAGCAGCGTTACCAACGCTGAATGCACTGATCCCAGCAAACGACGTCGCGCTGGTGGTTACCCAACCCGACCGGCCCCGAGGCCGATCGAAGCAACCTGTGCCGTCCCCGGTAAAAGCGGCGGGTGTCGAACTCGGTTTGCGGGTGGAGCAGCCGACAACCGCGGCAGGACTATTCGACGCGCTGTCATCGGTGCCTGGGCTCGATGTCGCAGTTGTAGTTGCATACGGCCGAATCATCCGCCCCGAATCGCTGCTCATTCCCGGGATGGGCATGCTCAACGTCCACTTCTCGCTGTTACCCAGATGGCGTGGCGCGGCCCCGGTCAATCGAGCCCTCATCGCCGGTGACAGTATGACCGGCGTAACCATCATAAAACTCGACGTGGGATTGGACACCGGTCCGGTTCTCACTGCGCAGGCGGTAGATATTGAAGCAGGCGAAAATGCCGGGTCGCTCACCGACAGGCTCGCAATTGTCGGCGCCCGACTCCTCGCCGGGTCGCTGCCTTCCTATCTGTCAGGTGACCTGGCACCGCAACCACAATCGGATGAGGGACTGACTTACGCCTCCAAAATCGAAAAAGGGGACCGTGTGATTGACATCCGACACACTCCGATGGAGATCGTAAACCTGATCCGTGGTCTGGCGCCCGATCCTGCTGCCGTCCTGACAATCGACGGGCAACTACACAAGATTCTTCAAGCGTCGGTGGTCGAAGAGGTGATCGACGAAGGCACCTGGGAAACGCGGTCAGGCCTCCCGGTGGTGGGTTTATCGGACGGGTCGTTTCGAATCGACTCGATCCAGCCGCCGGGGAGATCCGTGATGCCTTCAGCAGACTGGTTGCGTGGTCTCGCCGTCCAGTCCGGCCAGGTGGAATGAGCGACCCCTACAAACCGCGTCGGGCAGCGGCAGCGATTCTTGGAAGGGTGGTCAGAGAGGGCGCCTTCTCCAATGTGGTGCTGCGCTCAGGACTCGATGACCTCGATCCACCTGAAGCCGCTCGCACCCGGGGACTGGTCTATGGAACGCTGCGATGTCTCAAAGGGCTCGACCGGATGATCGCAGCGGGTGCGGGGCGAAGCGTGGACCGGATTGAGGCGCCCATTCTCGACGTGCTGAGGGTCGCCGCTTTTGAGATCACCTCCAGTGACGTGCCCGATCCTGTGGCTGTCAGTGTTGGCGTCGACCTGGTCAGGGAGATCCGTCCTCAGGCATCCGGCATGGCGAATGCGGTCTTGCGCAGGGTGGTCGAGGCACCGGCGGTCGAACTTGGCCTGGAACTTCCCGAGTGGTTATCCCATTCTCTGGCCCGGATTTGGGACGGGGAGGAGATATCCGCATTCGTGGCGGCATCATCGCAGGAAGCAGCGAGGATCGGGCGCCTCCGCTCGGGTGAGCCCGGTCAGGCGGTACCTGTATCCGGAGTGAACTCTGCATACGAACTCCCCCCCGGACCCGTGCCGGACAACTTCATGGTGCAGGACTCGGCCTCGATTGCGGTGGTCAATGCTTTGGGTGTCGAACCCGGAATGCGCATCGTCGATCTGGCAGCGGCCCCGGGGGGAAAGACTCAGCACCTGGTTGACATCGCCGGGTCGGAACCGTTCGTTATTGGCGTCGATTCCCACCAGCGGCGGGTTCGGTCGGCCGCCAGGCGGGTGAGGGACGCCCGGTGGATCAGGGCGGACGCCGGCAGACCGCCTCTCCGAACAGCATCTTTCGACAGGGTTTTGCTCGACGCCCCGTGTTCCGGATTGGGAACCCTGAGGAGGCGGCCCGAGATCCTCTACCGGGTCTCGGACGAAGACGTCCGAAGCCTCCACTCCCAGCAACGGCGGATGCTCGAATCCGCCCTGGCCCTGGTAACTCCAGGCGGGCGCCTCATCTACTCCGTGTGCACCGTGACACCAGAGGAGACAATCGACGTGGTTGACGGTCTGGGCATGGTTGCTCCGTCGGGCATCGGCGACGACCTCGGTGTGGGGCGGCTACTCGCCCCCCACACGACCGCAACTGACGGGATGTTTGTGTCGCGATGGGACGGATGATTCGGTCGTGGGTTCCGTAGAATCGAACAGAGATGATTGAAATCAAGATTGCCCCCTCGCTGCTCGCCGCCGATTTTTCGAATCTCAAGGCCGACATTGCCCTTATAGAAGAAGACGTTGACTGGCTCCATCTCGATGTCATGGACGGCCACTTTGTCCCCAACATCACCTTCGGGATACCTCTGATCGCCGCCTTGCGGCCCCACACCTCTCTTAAGTTCGACTGCCACCTGATGACCACAAACCCGGACGTATATCTTCAGGAGCTAAAGGATGCCGGTGCCGATGTGGTGACGATGCATATCGAGGCAATTCCCGACCCGACGCGAGGGATAGCCAGAGCCCGGGAGGTGGAGCTCTCGGTTGGGCTTGTCGTCAACCCGGGTACGCCGGTCGCAGCCATCGAGCCTTACCTCGATCTGGTCGATATTGCGGTCGTCATGTCGGTCGAACCCGGATTTGGTGGACAGGAGTTCGATCCCGCCGCTCTTGAGAAAGTGATGAGACTGAGAGAACTTGTTGAGAACGAAGGATTGTCGACCGATATTGAGATAGACGGTGGCATCACGCCCGAGAACGCCGGGCTCGCAGCCCGAGCGGGGGCCAATGTCTTCGTCGCAGGAACCGCCATATTTGGTGCCGGAGATCCGGCTGTGGCAGCAAGAGAACTGAGAAGGGCAATCGAAAACAATGAGTGAACGGGTGCTTGTCGCCGACGACGATCCGGACATCCTTACGGTCGTCAAAGTCAACTTCGAGCTGGAAGGTTTCGACGTGGATACTGGTGTGGATGGCGAAGATGCCCTGATGAAGGCGACCGCCAATCCGCCCGATGTCATCGTGCTCGACATCATGATGCCCCGGATGGACGGCCTGACTGCCCTCCACCGCCTTCGCGGGCAGGCCTCGACAGCGAATATCCCCATCATTCTCCTCACCGCCCGTGGGCTTCCCGAAGACCGTGTCCGCGGTCTCGAATTGGGTGCGGACGACTACATCACAAAACCATTCGACATCAACGAACTGGTGGCTCGGGTCGGTGCCGTAATCCGGCGTACGCAAGCGGCGCGCGACCTTTCGCCCCTAACCGGACTTCCCGGAAATTTTCGGATAACGGCCGAGATCGAGGCGAAGATCAAGTCGGGAGAACCTTTCTCCTTGGTCCACGGTGACCTCGACAATTTCAAGGCCTTCAACGACCACTACGGATTCATGCGCGGCGATGAGGTCATTCGTTTCTGCGCAGACTGTCTGGCGACCTCGGCAGCCGATCTGGGCATAGTCGAACCGTTTGTGGGACACATCGGGGGCGACGACTTTGTTGCGATCATCCCCGCCGAGATGTCCGAGCCTTATTGCAAAGAAGTCGTGCAGCGTTTCGACGACGGAATCCTCGACCTCTACGACACTGCCGATGCTCTGCGCGGGTATATCGAAGTGATCGACCGCCGTGGCGAGCGCTACGCATTCCCGGTGGTTTCGCTTTCGTTGGGTGTAGCGTCCAGCGAAGTGCGAGACATCAACACCCAGTGGGAAGCGTCGGCGATCGCGGTGGAAATGAAAGAATTTGCCAAGAAGCAACCCGGATCCACCTACCGAATCGATCGACGTCTCGGTTAGTGGCTGATCCCACGGTAATGGGCCGGGCGATCGCAGTCGCCGGCCAATACCGGACCCATCCCAACCCACGCGTGGGAGCCGTGTTCGTCGACGACGATGGCCTGGTCGTAGGAGTGGGATTTCACACCGGCCCGGGTAGCGATCATGCCGAGGTGATGGCGATCTCGTCGGCCGGCGACCGGGCGGCCGGAGCGACGATGTATGTAACTCTCGAACCCTGCAACCACCATGGCCGAACCCCACCCTGTGTCGATGCCATCGTGGCTGCAGGGATAACACACGTCGTAGTGGGGACGGTCGATCCTGACAACCGCGTTTCGGGTTCAGGTATCTCTGCCCTGATCGACGCCTCGGTCAAGGTCACGGCCTGGGATTCGCCAGGCGAGGTCGAGGCAGTCGATCCCGGCTACTTCCTCCACCGGCGAACCGGTCTTCCCCGGGTGACGCTGAAGTACGCTATGACTCTCGACGGATCGGTGGCCGCACAAGACGGCACTTCCCGATGGATTACGGGCGACGCGGCGCGGGAGGACGTTCACCTGTTGCGGTCCGGCGTCGACGCTGTTGTCGTGGGTGCCGGCACATTGCGCCAGGACGACCCGGGTCTCGACGTGCGGTTGAGAGGATACGAAGGCGCGCAGCCGCGACCCGTTGTGATCGCCGGGGCAGAGCCGCTTCCCGACGATGCCCGTCTCATCGCCAGTGCGCCACTCCTGATAACTACGGCCCGGGGGCCGGCATGGAATTCGGTCGAGGCTGTGGTCGTGGAAGGGGACCGATACCCTGATCCGGTAGCTTCTGCCCGCGCCCTCGCCGACTACGGATACCTCGATATCCTCCTCGAAGGTGGTCCCACGGTTGCCTCGGCGTGGTGGAAGGCAGGCCTGGTGAGCCGGGGAGTCGCCTATCTGGGCGCCAAAGTTGGGGGTGGTCTCGGATCTGCACCGCTGGCCGGGGCATTCGCTTCTATTACCGATGCACTCGACGTCGAGATCGTCGATGTGCGAAGGATCGGTTCTGATGTGAGAATTGAGTTCCACTAAGGAGCCCACTTGTTTACTGGAATCGTTGAGGACACCGGTCTCGTCGCCGAAATTGCCGACAGTGGCGGCGTGGTTGCGGTCACCCTCGAATCACCCATCCTCGCCGACCTCCCGATTGGAGCGTCGATATCGGTGAATGGGGCCTGTTTGACCGCGGTTTCGGTTTTCGGTTCGAATGTCAGCGTGGAGTTGGTGCCCGAAACAATGAGCCGGACAACGTTTGGCCGCCTCTCAGAAGGCGACCGTGTCAATCTGGAACGTCCGATGACTCCTCAAACGCTGTTTGATGGCCATATCGTCCAGGGACATGTCGACGGTGTCGGCACCGTCGACTCGGTGGAAGTCGAAGGGGCCTCCAGACGAATGGCGGTGGAAGTTCCGGAAGATCTGATGCGTTACATCGTGGAGAAGGGTTCGGTCGCCGTCGACGGTGTCAGTCTCACGGTGGCGGCTGTTTCTGAATCGGGCTTTGAGGTTGCGATCATTCCTCATACCCTTGAAGTCACCACGCTCGGGCAACTCGAGGTTGGGGACCGGGTCAACCTAGAAGTGGATGTCCTGGCTAAATACGTTGAGAGGCTGTTGAAGAAGTGATGTTTTCGCCCATCGAAGAAATTATCGCCGCCATAGGTCGTGGCGATATGGTGATCATGGTCGACGACGAGGACCGCGAAAACGAAGGCGACCTCATCCTTGCCGCCGAAGCAGCCGACGCGGCGAAAATGGGATTTGTTCTCCGCCACAGCAGCGGGATCATCTGTATGCCAATCATCGGCGAACGGCTCGATGAGTTGGAGCTGCCGATGATGGTCTCCAAGAACACAGACGTCCGCCGGACTGCATTCACGGTCTCGATCGACGCCACAGTTGGCACCACCACCGGTATTTCCGGGGCCGATCGCGCCAAAACTGTTCAGGCAGTTCTGGACGAGAACACCAGGCCCGGAGATCTGGCCCGTCCCGGCCACATGTACCCGTTGCGCTATGAACCGGGTGGGGTCTTGAAACGGGCCGGTCATACCGAAGCCGGTGTCGACCTGGCAAGGCTTGCCGGAAAATATCCCGCGGCAGTCCTCGCCGAGGTGATGAATGACGACGGGACCGTCGCCCGCCTGCCCGAGTTGGAGGTCTTCGCCCGAGCTCATGGTCTGATGATCGGGACAATCGCCGATTTGATCGCATACCGACGACATCATGAAGAGAAACTGGTCGAACGGATCGTCGAGACCCGCATCCCGACCGCCCACGGAACCTTTGCTGGAGTCGGCTACCGGTCGACTGTGGACAACCGGCAGCACATTGCATTGGTTTACGGGGACATCGGCGACGGCGAGAGTGTCTTGACTCGTGTCCATTCGGAATGTTTGACCGGTGACGTCTTCGGAAGTCTCCGTTGTGACTGCGGCGCCCAACTCGACGCGGCGTTAGCCGCCATCGCCAATGAGGGCAGGGGCGTGGTGCTCTATATCAGGGGCCACGAAGGCCGGGGTATCGGCCTTCTTCACAAGCTGGCGGCATACCGACTCCAGGATGAGGGGATGGACACCGTCGACGCCAACGTCAACCTCGGCCTCCCGGTCGACGCCCGCGACTATGGAGTTGGATCGCAGATTCTGTACGACCTGGGAGTGCGCACCATGCGTCTGATGACCAACAACCCGACGAAACGTGCCGGCATCGAAGGGTACGGCCTCTCCATCGTTGAAACCGTCCCGATCATCATCGATGCCAACGACGAGAACCGGGACTATCTCCAGACCAAAGCCACCCGTCTCGGCCACAACCTCGATCTCGAGGCGGGCGCGTGACCGATTACGAAGGTGTTCCCGACGCATCAGACCTAAAAGTCGGTGTCGTTGTGGCGAGTTGGAATCAGACGATCACCGACCGGCTCCTCAGCGGCGCACTTGATCGTCTCA
>DATDCF010000027.1:0-2829 GCA_036524475.1 Acidimicrobiia bacterium
CTCGACGACTTCACCAACACCAACGACCCGATCGAGGACTATCTCGTAGGACTGTTATTGCTCGAGGGCGTGGAAGACGAAGTCGATATCGTCATTCCGGGCCATGGGTCCGTCGGTCGGACTGGTCAGATGCGCGCACGGATCGATCTGGATCGCGCGTACCTGCGCGCCTTGCGTGACGGCCTTGATCCCAGCGGCCCGACCCGGCTGGGAATGGGTAAGCGACATCCACTCCAGTCAGGCCCATAGCGTCGCGCATTCAACGACTGGACCGGGGTCTCCGAACGCCAGGCGATAGCCTCCGGAATGGAACGAACGGAGCTTCAGGATGACACATGTTGTTTGTGATATTGCAGTTGCGGCCGACGGTTTTGTTGCCGGTCCGAACAACCCTCGAGAACCCGTTAGGGAAGGTAGAGAACAACTGGCTTCACGATTGGATGTTCCAAGCGGCGGCCGAATACCAGGCTTCGAACAGGTCTCGACGAAAGCTTTCGCCAGGCCTAGATGTCAACTCGGGGTTGACAACCTCTGCCTGTCAATCTAAGGTTGACATATGAGAAGGACACAAATGTGGAGACCCCGCCCAGGAACCGCACTGACAACCGGCCTCGGTTCGATCCTGGTAGGCATCTTCTTCATCAACTTATCTGCTCAATATGACGGCTTCGTCAAAGGACTCAGTCTGGGTGCTGGCCTCGCGCTGGTCATAATCGGGGTAGTCGTGCTGTCGCCCCTGGTCACAGAGAACTTCGGTCGATCGCCTAGCGCAGACGAGGAAGTCACCGAGGTCGGCACAGAGGGCGTCGCCGAAGGGGACTGGCTACCCAGCCGGGACGGATGACGATGACTACCACCGTTGACGACGACCTGTCGGAGCGGCTCGGAGCGGCCATTCTGGCGACGGCACCGGATAGTGATGTACTAGCCCTGGTCGCTCGCGTCGCCGAGGCCGAAGTTGTCGTCCGCGACCTCCTCCACCAGTCGGTGAGTGCTGCTCGGTCCGCAGGCCATAGCTGGGCAGCGGTGGGTGCCGAGCTGGACATGTCTCGGCAGGCGGCGCAACAACGGTTCGGCGCTACGGAGGCGGGCGGCCAGGGCGACGATCGGGAACGCTGGCTCGGCCCGGTCACCGCTTTTGATGAGATGTCGGAGTTGGAGATGGCAGGCAGGCTGGGTTGGCACACCGTCGAGGCCGGAATGCTCCGGCACCGTATGGTCCGCACGGACACCCAGTGGGAGCACAAGCGGATCCTTTGGCCCCGTTCCTTCCAAAGTTACGAACGCGACGGATGGCAGATCGGCTGCCGGGCATTCCCCTGGGTCTATCTGATCCGCGAAACCGGTCTGCCAGCCGAAACGGAAGCAGGTGGCTGATTCCTTGCATCCCTCTAAGTAGCTTGCCCGATAGAGGGCGAGCCTCTTTGCTGCACTAAGGGGCTTCGGACCTTCAAGTTCGGTGCCAGACGACGGACTAACACCACCATGGACCCGGCGCTGGTCACGATGGCGTAGCCCACGAGCGGGACGTCGCCGGCAAGAAGGCCGTAGGCGCCCCATGTCATCGCTTCGAGGACAGCCAGGGACCAGGTCGTCGGTGAGGGGCCGGAGGGCAGCGGTTCGCGGATAACAGAGGCGACCTGAGGGGCGAGCTGCAACGCCGGAGCCACCAAGAGGACCACTCCGAGTGCGGCGATGCCACCAACTCCGCCCACTGCAACCATGGCGAACAGATAGGCGAGTCCGGTCGCGGACCACAAAAACGATGTGGTCAGCCGGGCTAGCGACTTGAGGACCATTACATAGCAGACGGTGGCAATGGCCGGTGCGGCGGCGGCCGTCGGGAGACCTGCGTCAAACAGATATACGACCCAGGCGAGATTGGTCACTACGCCGAAGGCGGCCCAGGTCGGGGAAACACCGACGCTGTTCCCGGATCGGACAAGGCTGATGGTCTGCGGTATGAGAAAGACAGCGGCGAGCGTGGTCCCGACCAAAGCCAGAACGGTAAGCAGCATCAGAAACGGCCCGGAAACTCGCCCATGACGGGGAGAGGTCGCCAATCACCCGGTGATACAACTCTCCCTCAGCTGTTTTGCAGGGCGGTGCAAGGGCGGACAACTCCCGTGGGATCCGACAGGCTGTTGGCGGGTATGCGCCTTCAGTGAGGTGTGGGGTGGTAGATCAGCTCCTGGGTGTGACCATCGAGCGTACGGCTCTCCACCAACTCCAGGTCGAAGTCGGCTGCGCCCCGGAGGATCGGTTCGGTCCCGGTCAAACCGGTAATGACAGGGAAGAGCGTCACCTGTATGAAGTCGACAAGGCCGGCAGCCATCAGGGCCCGATTCAACGACAGGCTGCCATGCGAGCGCAGTGGCACCACGGACTCCGCCTTCAGTCGAGCGACGACGTCGACGGCGTCACCACTCACGACTGTCGCATTGGGCCAGTCGAGCGGTTCGTTTAGAGTCGACGAAACCACCGTGGCCGGCAAGTTCCTCATCTGGGTGACCCATGGGTCGCGTACCTCCGACTCCTCGCTGCTCATTGCAATCATCCCCACGAACTGCCTGAAAGTGTTCCCACCGAAGACCATTCGTTGATCATTGGCGTACAACTCGAGGCGATGGTCGAGGAGCTCGGGTCCCTGCTTGCCCCAGTAGCCGCCCCAGTCGCCCTTGGGACCGTAAGAGCCGTAGCCGTCGAGGCTGGAAAAAATATCAAATGTGTAGGTAGCAGTCATGTCGCTCTCCTGATAGCCGTTGTTCGCACGCTGATGACTCCAAATCTACTGGCCCAAAGGCTCAGGGCCGAGCGGACGCTTGCGAC
>DATDCF010000028.1:0-6788 GCA_036524475.1 Acidimicrobiia bacterium
ACGACCCCAACCACATTCTCCTGAACCGGCAGCCGAGGATCAACGGGACCGAGGGAAAGATCACGTCGCCTCCCGTAGATTCGCCATCGTTGATACCAGCAGTCGAGCACGACACCACCACCAGGACCATGACCATGACCGTCCGCAATCGCATGGTGGTGAACCTAGGGTCGACCGAGTAAATCGCCGGGAAGTTGCAATCGGCGATGCGTGAGTTCCAGCAGAAGTTAGGCTCCGACTACCAATGACATCTACTCAAACTCCAGACCCGGTTCGCTGGACTCAGCGTCTGCGTAAAACATGGATCAGCGTTCTCTTCGTGATCCTTGCCGGCCTGGCTGCCCAGAGCGCAACCACCGCATATTGGATCAACCACACCGTATTGGAGACGGACCGCTTTATGTCGGTTGTGGCCCCCGTGATCTCCTCTCCGGAATTCGCGGAGCGGGCAGGAGAGGTGGTTGCCAGCAAAGCCGTGGAGGCGCTTGGAGTCGAGGAGAAAGTGGAAAACTCTCTCGACCAATTGAACGAGTATCTGCAGGCCATACCCGAAGCGGTTGGGATCGATCCGAATGGACCGATCGGCCAACGGCTACCCGCTCTCCCCGACCTCACGCTTCTCGCCGACCCGATTACTGCCAAGGTGGAGATTCGAGTCTCAGAATTGACTTCGGATTTGATTTTGTCGAGTGGGTTCCAGGCCCTCACCGACGCAGCCCTTCGTAGTGCTCACACCGTGGCCGTGGCGGTGGTCACCGGAGACGATTCCAATCTGCCCCCTGCGGTCACCGTAGATGGGGACGTCGAGCTCAACTTCCGCCCGATGATCGCCGACGCGATTGTCAACGTTGTCGCCGCTGGCGCAGACGCCCTGGGAGTCGATACCCCGCGCGTCGATTCCGGGGCGAGCTCGGAGGAAATCCTCGCCGAGGTCTTCGGTTCGCGCGGGATAGAGGTGCCGGATGACTTCGGTCGCGTGGTGGTGCTCTCCGAGGAACAATTGGAACCGTACCGGTCGGCTCTGCAGACTCTGAATCGGCTTCAGTGGGCACTCATATTCGTGGCCTTGCTGTTGTCGTTTGCAGCAGTCTGGACCAATCCCAATCGACTCGTCGGGACCATCTGGCTCGGCGTGGGTATCGTCGCTTTCCAACTCTTGAGCTGGCCGTTGACGACGACAATCACCGAGAGTGTGATCGAGGGCCTGGATTCATCTGATACCGGGCTCGTGGAGCTCGTCTTCCAGACTGCTACCAACGAACTTCGGAATCAGACGATTGTCGTGATTGCCCTGGGCGTCATAGTCACACTTATCGGAATGGTCCGGATCGGAATGGAAGGCGACGACGCAGATGAAGTCGAAGTGGACGAGGACACCGTGTCGTCTCCGAGCTGAAACGCCGCGAGGTATCCTGATGGCACCAAATAAATGAAAGCTGAAAACACTCAGAACGGAAAGAAGGGCAGGGGCCCGATATCCCGTGTCACCCAAGCAGTAACGGGACGGGTAGTCGAGACGATCGACCCCGACACGATTCTCGACCACGTCGACATGGACCACCTTCTCGACCGGATCGATGTCAACCGCCTGCTCGATCGGATCGATCCCGATGCCCTCCTGGACAGGGTTGACATCAACCAGCTCCTCGACCGTGTTGATATCGATCTTTTGCTTGACCGGGTGGATATCAACAAATTGGTCAGCAAGGTCGATATCGACGCAGCTCTGGAAGGCGTCGACCTCGAATCCGTTGTCCGCCGCGCCGGCATACCGGAGATCGTCGCTCAAAGTACTAGTCAGATAACCGGGTCCGCGATCGACCTCGGCCGCCGGCAACTGGTAGGACTCGATGTAATCGTCGACAGACTGGTCAATCGTTTGATGAGACGCGAGGCAAGCGACCAACCGGTCGGCCCTCCCCTGCTCGTGGCAGATATCGGATGAGTGCGACTGAGCGTCTCCGGGTTAGCGGCCACTACGCGGGACCTGCCAGCCGTGCTGCCGCCGCCTTTGTGGACGGCGCGCTCATATTCGTCTTATTCACTCTGGGCGCAGCAGGGGTGAACCTTCTCGCAGGGGCCATATTCAATGTCTCGCTGACAGACAATCGTGAAGGCTGGGTCTGGATCGTGAGCCTTGGCGTGTGGGCCTTCCTGTATGTCGTGATCAGTTTGGCGATCGCAGGTCGCACACCGGGGAAGTCGCTCGCCGGGCTGAGAGTCGTCTCCAAGGACGGCTCGGTCCTATCGGTGGGGCGGGCGATAGGCAGGACCCTCGCCTTTCCTCTCAGTGTCATCTTCTTTGGTATCGGCTTTCTCGGGATCATCTTCCAGCGCGAGCACAAAGCCCTCCACGACTTCCTCGCCAAGACCGCCGTGGTCTATGACTGGGGCAACAGAACTGCAGAACTTCCCGGTCCGCTGTCGTCATACATCGCCAGAAACGCCGGTGAGGAGTACGTCCGGAACGATTAAGTGGCGCTGCTTCCGACAGGACCTGTGGTCAGAAACAGCGCATTCGCTTCGGCGACAACTTCATCTCCGGCCCGGCAGACAGCCTTCATAACCAACCGTCTCCCCCTCCGCTCCACGAGATGGCCCTCCAATCGGTAGTCGACTCCCGCCGGCGCGGCATTACGGAACCTGAGCTCCAGTTTCGCAGTGACAGCCATGTGTCCGACAACGAGAATCGATGTCCACGCCAGAATCTCGTCCAGTGCGGTTGCGATCACTCCACCATGAAGGATGTCGTGGAAACCGCGGAATTCGTCCCGGGGGCGGAACGATGCGGTGACTGTGTCACCTTCCCGGGCAAATCCGTCGACATGGAGACCCATCGGGTTGTCCGGCCCGCATCCGAAACAATGTCCATACTCGGAACGGACAGAATCCATCCACTCTTGATCAATAGGTGTCACCATCGGAGTCTCGCATAATTAGCGCCTATCGTCACCACAAAGACGCAGACAGTGGCATGATCTGAAATTACATCAACCAGAAGGCCTCCAGTCATGCCAGACCCGTACCGCGAAGCGGTCCGCACCCTCTCCGACCGTATCGTTGAAGCACAGAAACCGATAAAAGTCCTGAGCGCGATCAATTGGGACGATGAGATCAAGGCGAAGTTCTTTGCCGCTGATTTCAAGGAACAACCCGAGATCGACAAGGCTTACTACGACGGTCGCAAGATCAAAATGGACGCAGACGCCACCCGAAGCGAGCTGCGCCAAATCGAGGCGGACCTCGTCAGGCAGTTGGGGCCGGTTGCCCCTGCGGGGATCCTCATGCGGTTCATGTGTGAGCAGTTCCGGCTCACGATCGACATGTTGCAGGCACGGGGGACGGAACAATTCTCCACAATGAGCAGCCTGTTGTATGGAACACCGCACGATGTTTTCCATGTAGGTGGGCCCACGATCTGTGACATCGCGGCGCAGATGCGAAAGGTCCTCAGCGGCATGGAAGTACAGACCGATGGCGCGCGCGACGAAAGAAACATCCCCGGGACCGAGGCTGTCGCCATCCTCCGCAAACAGGTAGATGCGTCGATGGGTCCCGGAATGATCGAGATCCGGGCCGACGATGGGATCGCAGCCGATGCCGCAGCCGGAAGTGACTACATCAAGGTCAGGGAAGATCGGATGTTCTCCCAGCGCGACCTCGACCTCCTCGAGGCCCACGAAGCCTGGGTGCACGTCGGAACCACTGCGAATGGCCTCGCCCAACCCACATGCACTTTCCTCGGCAAGGCGGCTCCCCGCAGCACCGTGACTCAGGAGGGCCTCGCCGTCCTGACCGAAATGCTCAATCTACGGAGCCACCCCCGCCGCCTCGCCAAGCTGATGCACCGTATTGAAGGCATCAAGGCTGCAGACGAAGGGGCATCTTTCGTCGAAGTATTCGAACTTCTCCGAACCGATGGGCTGAGTGAAGACGAATCGTGGGCAGCGGCGGCCCGGATGTTTCGGGGCAGTCTTCCTGAGGCCGGGCCTTTCACAAAGGACCTCGGCTACAGCAAAGGCCTGGTTCTCACCCTCCTCTACGTGCGACTCGCCATCAACCTGGGACGGTCACACCGAATCCCCCTCCTGTTCTGCGGGAAGGTCGATCTCCTCGACATGTCAACCCTTCACGACCTGGAAGAGGAGGGCCTGGTGGACGCACCAAAGTTCGTTCCGCCCCCCTTCAACGACCTGCCGGCGCTCGCATCCACGTTGAGTCTCGGAGGGTTCATGAGGGAACTCGACTGGGGACGGCTCGAGGCGGATTATTCCAAGCTGATTTGAGGGCGTCGGGACACCAAGACGATGACTGTCCCTATTCGACCGCGGCCAACTCAGCCGCCCGTTGGATCATTTCGGTGAAGACATCGAGGTTGATGTCCTTCACAGATTTGAAGCCGAGGCTCGCAGAGCCCACCTTCACCTTTCCGAGGCGGTCGCCGTAAACGGCACCGAGGTATCGACCTCCTTCCGTTACGTTCACATAGTATTCATCAACGGATTTGGCGGTTGGTTCCATAGTCCACTCTATGTCTCGTGAGCGAGAATCCATTCGTCCCGGTTGCGTCGGCAGAGCCGGGATCGCGGTTTGACCCTGGCCCACTACAACCCGCCTAACCTCGTGTCCATGAGATTTGGAGCATTTGTCCCTCAGGGTTGGCGTCACGATTTGGTCGACATTCCAATCGAGGATCACTGGGAGACCATGACCTCGGTGGCGCGGACCATCGAAGTTTCCGGGTATGAGTCGCTCTGGGTCTACGACCACTTCCACACCATCCCGGAGCCAACCCAGGAAGTCACCTACGAGGCCTGGACCCTGATGGCCGCACTCGCCGTCTCGACCACCAGCGTTCGGCTGGGACAGATGTGCACCTGCAACACCTACCGTCCGCCTTCATACCTCGCCAAAGTCGCAGCCTCGATCGATGTGATCTCGGGAGGCCGTGTCGAAATGGGGATTGGAGCTGGCTGGTATGAACACGAACATGACGGATACGGATACCCCTTCTTGAAACCCTCGGACAGGATCGGGATGCTCCGCGAGGGTGTCGAGATCATGCAGGCGATGTGGACTGAAGACGCGGTGACCTATGAAGGCAAGTACTACCAGCTGAAAGGCGCCATCAGCCAACCCAAGCCTCTCCAGAAGCCGCATATCCCATTCTGGATTGCCGGTGGTGGCGAGCAATTGACCCTCAACATCGCAGCGCGCTATGCCCAATACACCAATTTTGGCAACACACTGGACGAGTTCAAACAGAAATCTGACGTGCTGAAGGGCCACTGTGAGAAGGTGGGCACCGACTACGAGTCAATCGTCCGATCTTCCAATTTCAACATCTTCTGCGCTGCCACCGAAGCAGAGGTCAACGAGAAGATCGAATGGCACCGGGGTCAGCTACGGAAGAACAACTCGGAGGCGCGGGCAGACCGTTTTGCCGACTCCTACAAAGAGTTCTCCGGAACACCCGGGCAGATCGTGGACAACCTCAAAGAGTGGAAGGATGTCGGCCTGGGATACACCATCGTCAACTTCGCTGACGCCGCCTACGAGACCACCGGCCTCGAGCTATTCGCCAGCGAGGTAATCCCCGCACTTCAGGATTGACGCTCGAGGCCTAGTAGGCACCTTTTCCCGAAATGACCGCGGGAATCGTCCGGGCCAGGATCCCCAAATCCAATTTCAGAGACCATCGGGCGATGTAATCGACGTCGAGGTGCACCCAGGTCTCGAAGTCGAGGTCGGAGCGTCCGCTGACCTGCCAGATACACGTGATCCCGGGCTTGACGGTCAGCCGTTGTTTCTCCCATGCCCCGTACTGTTCGACCTCCTGGGGCAACGGCGGTCTCGGGCCAACCAGGCTCATCTTGCCGGTGACGACGTGGACGAGTTGCGGAAGTTCGTCGATGCTGAACTTTCGGAGCAGACGTCCGACCGCGGTGATCCGAGGGTCTTCCCGGATCTTGAAGATCGGGCCCTCGCACTCATTCTGCGCGGAGAGCTCGTCCCGATCGAGATCAGCGCCCACCCGCATCGTGCGGAACTTCGCAAACGAGAACGGCGCTCCGTCCCGCCCGACTCGCTCCTGCCGGTAAAATGCCGGCCCTGGCGAGCTGATCCGTACCAGAAGCATCGCGGTGACCAGGACCGGGGACAGGACGACCAGCGCCACCGAACCCAGTAGCAGGTCTATCGAGCGTTTGGCAAAGATGCCGAATCGGGAGGCTCCGAGGAGGCCGACCTCCGGCTCGAGCATGACCCTGGGACGAAGATCGACGACGAGTTGATCAGCGGGAGGACCGACAAAGACCAGGAGATCCTGTTCATCATCGACGGTTCGGCGGACCGGTGTCCGTGTCTCTGGTGGGTTGCGGAGTTCGAGTTGGGTCGACCGGCTCGTTGGGGGCATGGGCAGGCTGCTTTCTCGGCTGCCTCCCGGCCCGACCCGTCTCTTGGTCTTGCGTCCGCATCACGGACGTGTGGGATGTAAGCACACAAAGGCCCTCGCTGTCAACGGAGCGTGGTCATGGTCCACTGTCTGTGGTGATGGGTGGTGGTGCACAGACATGTGTAGAAAGGGAGACTGCTACTGTTTCCGAAAGCGGGATAACGCCAGGGAGGCGTCCTACAAGCGAACAGATCGCAAGGAAGGGCGTTTCCGTGACCGATAGACATCAGCGAACCGGCACCCGAATCGGATTGTGGTTGGCGGTAGTAGCCAGCGCACTTGCAGGACTGCTAGCAGTCGCCCTGGGGTTTGTCGGCGGCCAACAGGAAGACCC
>DATDCF010000029.1:0-13443 GCA_036524475.1 Acidimicrobiia bacterium
AGTACGTGGTGTCGATCGATGCCTTTATGAACGACTCGAATCGACTCGCCGACGTCATTTTTCCCGCGACAGTTTTCTCCGAGAAGGAGGGCACCACTACCAACCTCGAAGGTCGGGTGCAGAAGGTCAACGCCATCACCCCGCCACCCGGACTCAGCCGGCCCGACTGGGCGATCCTCGATGATCTCTCCAGCCGGATGGGTACAGCCATGGGTCTGAGCTCGGCTGAAGGGGTGGCCAAGGAGATCGCTGAGGTCGCGCCCGCATATCGCGACATCACCTGGGACTACCTGGAATGGGAAGCGCGCGACGGTGTTGTCGTTCCTCTGGTCGGGGAGAGCCCCCTCGGGCACGTTCCGGTCCGGTTGGAAGGGTCGTCTGCGCCGGGGGCCGAACTCACCCTTCACATCGCCAAGGTCATGTACGACGACGGCGTCCGGTTGAGGAATTGCCCCTCGTTGCACCCGCTCGCACCGGGTGCAGTGGTTCACATCAATCCCGATGATGCCCGCCGTCTCGGGGCTCAAGAGGGCTACGAGGTCGATGTCGTCACCAGCAAGGGCGAAGGACGGTTCCGGGCCAGAATGGATGATGGGACACCGGCCGGGGTGGTCTTTGTTCCGCAGAACCAGCCGGGTGCTGCCCGGCTGGGGAGCGACGCGGTGGTCAGGGTCAAGGTGGTCACCTGATGACCTGGCCAGAGTTTGGCGTCATTGCCCTCCGCGTGGTTCTGACTTTCGGTCTCCTCCTTGTGCTCACCATCATCAATGTGTGGCTCGAACGCAAGGTGGTTGCCGGTATGCAAAGCCGTATCGGCCCAATGCGCGCCGGGCCGTGGGGGATTTTGCAAACCGTCGCCGATGGGCTGAAGCTCTTCTTCAAAGAGTCGATCACCCCCCGCAAGGTCGAATTGGGTCTCTACATCCTCGCCCCGTTCCTGGCTGTCGTACCGGCATTTCTCATCTTCATGATGGTTCCGTGGGGCCGTCCGTTCATGATCGGCGAGCAGGAAGTGGCGCTGCAGGGTGCCGATCTCAACATCGGGCTGCTGTTCATCCTGGCGATGTCGTCGATGGCGGTCTATGCGGTGGTTCTGGCCGGTTGGTCTTCGGGTTCCAAATACCCCTTGCTCGGTGCCGTCCGTGGCACGGCGCAAGCGATTTCGTACGAAGCGGCCCTCGGGCTGGCGATGGTCGCCGTGGTGATGTTCTCGGCGACCCAGGGTGATGGTGGGACCCTTTCCCTTGCAGAGATCGTGGATAGGCAGGCCGGCACCTGGGGTGACGTCATCCCTGTTCTGGAGCCAATCCTGCAGTTTGTCCCCCGATGGAACATCTTCCCCCAGATCGTTGCATTCATCATCTTCTTCATCGCCATCATCGCCGAGACCAATCGCGCCCCGTTCGACCTCGTCGAAGCGGAACAGGAGCTCGTGGGTGGATTTCACACCGAGTACTCGGGCATGAGGTTTGCCATGTTCTTCCTTGCTGAATACGTCAACATCTTCTCGATGTGTGCCATTGCGGCCACCCTATTCCTCGGTGGTTGGAACGGTCCCACGTTCGACGATGCCCTCCCCGGGTTCATATCCGGGATCCTTCCCACCGTCTACTTTCTGATCAAGACCTACCTCCTCGTTTTCATCTTCTTCTGGCTTCGGGCGACTCTTCCCCGACTCCGTTACGACCAGCTCATGACCCTCGGTTGGAAACGACTGATTCCGGGTGCTTTGGCCTGGTTGGTGCTTTCCACACTGGTAATCGCCTTCCGTCAATTTGGCATGCCCTGGAGCTGATCATGGGACTTGTTTCAGAGATCTGGAAGGGAATGAAAGTAACCGGGACGACGATGCTCAAGACCATCGCCATCGGGCCTTTCGGAGGGTCGGAACTGGTGACGACGCAGTACCCGAAGGAAACGCGTCAGAAGCCGCAGCGATTCCACGGCCGTCACGTCCTCAACCGGTACCCGGACGGCATGGAGAAGTGCATCGGTTGCCAGCTGTGCGCCGGGGCTTGTCCCGCCAACTGCATCCACGTTCGAGGCATGGACAACGACCCTGCCCACCCGACAAGTCCCGGGGAACGCTTCGGATTCGTCTACGAGATCAACATGTTGCGCTGCATCTTCTGTGCGCTCTGCGTCGAGGCCTGTCCGACCGAGGCGATCACAATGACCCACTTGTTTGAGATGTCGACCACCAACCGCCAGGACGCGATCTACACCAAGGACGAACTCCTCATGAATCGGGATGGCTCGGTCCCTCACATGTTCCCCGACGATCCTCTGGCCGACCTCGACGAGCTGTTGGTGGCCGACGGTTGGGTTCGGGCGACGGCGCCGTCCGGGATGGCAGCCTACGAGGGCGTCGAAGCATGGCAGGCAACCCCCGGCCCTGCAGACTGGGCCCCCGAGCCCTCCCAAGAAGTGCTCGACCTGCGTTCGCAGGGGGACAGCGATGGTTGAGGCAGTGGTCTTTGTGCTCATGGGGTTGAGTGCCATCGCAGGAGCCCTGACGGTCGTTCTGGCGCGGAATCCGGTTCGCTCGGCGCTCGGCCTGCTGGCGACCCTGTTCTCCGTCGCCGTTCTATACGTCCTTCAGCTGGCGCATCTGGTGGCGGCGGTTCAGGTGATCGTTTATGCCGGAGCCGTGATGACGCTGTTCTTGTTTGTCATCATGTTGATCGGCGTCGACAAGGAGGAGAGTCGCGATGAGACCCTCCCGATGCAACGGGTCATCGTCGGGGCCATCGCCTCGGGCTTAGTCATCCTGGTGGTCGCGATCACCGTCTCCGGGAACTTCGAATGGGTACCTGCCGCTGCAGACGGGGTGATCCCCGAAGCGACCAACGGGACAATCGAGGTCGTTGCTGAATCGATCTTCACCGATTGGGTCATTGCATTCGAAGCCACCGCCCTCCTGTTGACGATTGCTGCGGCGGGCGCCATAGCGCTCGCTCATTACCGACGGGGGCCGGCCAATGGTTGATCCCGGCTGGTACATGTCGCTGGCCGCCGTTTTGTTCCTGATCGGGGCTCTCGGCATGCTGGTGAGGCGCAACGCCCTGGTGATGTTCATGTGCATCGAGCTGATGTTGAATGCGGTCAACCTCACCTTGATCTCGGCCGGCCGAGCCATGAACGACCTCAATGGACAGGTCGCCGTGTTCTTCATCCTGGTCGTGGCCGCCGCCGAAGTTGTGGTCGGCCTGGCCATAATCGTCGCCATTTTCCGACGACGCTCGACGGCGTCGGTAGACGAACTGCACGAGCTCCGCGGATGATGGGTCTGATCAGCGTTGTTGCTTACAGTCCCCCTCCGGCCATTCCTGTCCGGAATGGCCACCTCCCCCGTCGATTCCTCCGGGGGAGGAGTTCTCGTATTCGGGGGTTGAGAATTGGGGGCTGTCCCCCCGGAGGTACGACGGGGGGAAGGTTCCTGCGGGCCACAAGGCCCGGAGGTATGGGGGGCCTGGGGGCCAAGCGAGCCGATCGTGGCGCCATTTACGGGAGCCTGTTATGACATCCCTTATCTGGCTCGTTATCGCCATCCCGCTCGTGATTGCGGTGGTGCTTCACTTCTTCGGCCGCTTTCTGGGGGAACCGTTGGCGGGGTGGCTGGCAAGTCTGGCCGTCGGGGCTGCCTTCGTCGTCGGACTGCTTGCCGCCTTGCCGTTCTTCGCCGGCGAGGCTGCCGCCGAAACCATCCACCTCTGGGATTGGATGCCTGCAATCGGCGCCAACCTCGAAATTCAATGGGACCAACTATCTGCCGTGATGGTCCTCGTCGTCACCGGTGTGGGCACACTCATCCACGTCTTTTCGATCGGCTACTTGCATGGAGATGAGAGGTTTCATCGGCTTTTCGTCTATCTCAACCTATTCATCGCGTCGATGCTCACCCTCGTGCTCGCCGGAAACTATGCGATGCTCTTCCTGGGATGGGAGTTGGTGGGCTTCTGTTCCTACCTTCTTGTCGGCTTCTGGTTTGTCCGCCCGACCGCCGCAGCGGCGGCGAAGAAGGCGTTCGTCGTCAACCGGATCGGCGACGTCGGCTTCACCATCGGCCTGATGCTGGTGTTCACCAGCTTCGGCACGCTCTCGTTCAGTGGGATTTTCGAGCGGGCCCCAGAAGTGTTGACCACCGGTATGGCCACAGCAATCGGGCTCCTCCTGCTTGCCGGTGCCGTTGGCAAATCAGCCCAGATTCCCCTCTATGTGTGGCTGCCCGATGCAATGGAGGGCCCGACGCCGGTCTCGGCGTTGATCCACGCAGCCACCATGGTCACCGCTGGCGTCTACTTGATCGCGCGGTCGGCAGCCATCTTCGAACTCGCCCCTGCCGCATCTCTCACCGTCGCGATCATTGGTACCGCGACGGCGATATGGGCGGCGACCATTGCCCTCGCGCAACGAGACATCAAAAAGGTTCTTGCCTACTCGACCGTGTCTCAGTTGGGCTACATGTTCCTCGCAGTCGGGTCGACCGCATATGTCGCAGGAATTTTCCATTTGATGACCCATGCGTTCTTCAAAGCCCTCTTGTTCCTGGGAGCGGGGTCGGTGATCCACGCCATGAGTGACGAGCAGGACATGCACAAGATGGGTGGTCTCTTCAAGAAAATGCCGATTACTGCGATCACCATGGGTATTGCCACTCTTGCCATCGCCGGTATACCTCCCCTCGCCGGCTTCTGGTCGAAGGATGAGATTCTTGGATCGGTATTCGAACGTGGTGGTGTTTTCTCGATCCTATTTGTCATCGCTCTCATCACCTCCTTATTGACGGCGTTCTACATGGCGCGACAGTGGGTGCTGGTCTTCCTTGGCGAACCGAGGTGGGACGAAGGCGTATCGCCTCATGAGTCGCCCGGCGTGATGACCATTCCCCTGGTGGCGCTTGCGATCCTCAGCTTTCTTGGGGGTCTGGTCAATACACCTTTCATGACTTCTTTTGAGCATTTCCTCGAACCTGTCTTCGAGGGCCTGAGTCTCCAGCATCCGCCCGAGGGTTTGACGATGTTTGTGGTTCTTGCCGGTCTGTCGGTACTTGCCGCCGTTGCCGGGGGAGGAGTCGCCTATCTGAGCTATCGCCGACCCCAAGCGTCCTGGGAGAAATTCGAGGATGGATTCGAGCCGCTCTGGGGCACGTGGGAGGAGGCCTATCGTGTCGATGACGTCTATGGGGCAGCCATCGTCGCTCCGGGTAAGAGACTCTCGGAGTGGGCGGCCTTTGAATTCGACCTTCCCATCGTCGATGGCGCTGTGAACGGTGTGGCCAGGCTCTTCGCCGGCGTCGGTGAGAAAATGCGTCCCTTGCAGTCGGGATATGTGCGCAACTACAGCGCGCTACTTCTGGCCGGCACTGTCGTTGTCGTCGTCTGGCTGCTCGCGGTGGGTGCATAGATGCTGACCGCCATCATTCTCGTACCGGTCGTCGGAGCGCTGTTCGTTGCCCTGGTACCCGCCAATCGCAAGGAGTTGCATCTGCCACTGGGGATCGCCCTTTCCATCATGCCGTTGGCGATCGCCGGGTACCTCTTCTGGGTGTTTGCGCCGGAACCGGGATTCCAGTTCGCAGTCGATGTTCCCTGGTATGAGCCATGGGGGCTCAGTTGGTCACTCGGCATCGATGGTATTTCGATGCCAATGGTGGTTTTGACCGCCATCCTGGTTCCGATCGCTCTGGGGGCATCCGGGTCGATATCGGTGCGCACCAAAGAGTTCATCGTCTATACATTGCTACTCGAGGCAGGCATGTTCGGCGCCTTCATGGCTCGTGACCTGTTTCTGTTCTTCGTGTTTTTCGAAGTGATCTTGGTGCCGATGTATTTCATCATCGGGATCTGGGGAGGCGAGCGGCGGGTATATGCGTCGATGAAGTTCTTCATCTATACCGCCTTTGGATCGGCCCTGTTGCTTGCGGCCATCATCGGCCTCGCTGCCATGCACACTTCCGAGTTTGGCGCTCCGTCCTTTGCTCTGGCCGATCTGGCAACTGTGAGCATGTCTGGTGGGACGGAGAAATGGTTCTTTGCGGCTTTTGCACTTGCGTTTGCCATCAAGGTCCCGTTGTTCCCGCTCCACACATGGCTGCCGGATGCCCACGTCGAAGCGCCGACTGCGGGGTCGATCCTCCTAGCCGGCGTCTTGTTGAAGCTCGGTACCTATGGACTGATGCGTTTCAATCTCTCACTCTTTCCACAGGCGTCCGTAGATGCTGTTGACGTTCTCGGGATCCTTGCCGTGATCGGAATCATCTACGGGGCTGTCGTGGCGATCGTTCAGCCAGACCTGAAGAAACTCGTCGCATACACCTCGGTGTCGCATCTCGGTTTCATCGTCCTTGGAACCTTTGCCCTTACTTCCGGGAGTCTTCAGGGAGCGGTGATTCAGAATGTGAATCACGGGTTGACGACCGGCGCCCTTTTCCTCCTGGTGGGACTTCTCTATGAACGTCGTCACACCAAGAAGATCTCTGATTTCGGCGGTCTCCAGAAGGTGACACCGATCTTCGCCGGATTCTTCTTGTTCATGATCTTCGCCTCGATCGGTCTTCCCGGTCTGAACGGGTTTGTTGGCGAGTTCCTGATCTTGATCGGCTCATACGCAACGGTCCCGGTCCTTGCGATCGTTGCTGCCTTTGGCGTCCTTTTGGCGGCGGTTTACTTCCTGTGGGCCTATGAGCGTGTCTTCACGGGAGAACCGGACCGGGAGGAGAACCGGGCCATGAAGGATTTGTCGATCAAGGAGATCGGCCTGCTGGCGCCACTGGCGATCCTGGTTCTCGTCCTCGGTCTATACCCCAATGTACTCCTCGACAAAATCGCTCCATCCACGGAGGCCACCCTCGACCATGTAGAAGCCGCCACCGGTTACGTCACTCCGGCACCCGGGCGACTTGCAGACGTGTTCGTGGTTGGGGAGGCAGGGGAATGACAACGCCGGAGATCTCGTGGTTGGCAATCGCCCCCGAACTCGTCTTAGCGCTGGGCGCCGCCGTGGTTTTGCTCGTCGAAGTGCAATGGAAGCCCGCCATTCGACTCCTCGGCTGGGTGGTGGCAGTGACGCTGTTCGCAGCCCTGGGACTCACCGGGTGGCAATGGGTTTCAGCATCTGACTCATTGGCGTCGGGCGACGTGTCGGCGTTGCGTGCATTTTCCGACATGATCCTGATGGACGGGTTTGCCATATTCGGTCGTGCTGCCCTTCTGGTTGTCACAATTCTCGGTGTCGCGGCCGGTTGGCAATTCTTCCGTGGGCTTGGCCGTCGTGGGGCAGAGGCGCTGGCTCTGGTACTCCTCGCAGCGGCGGGATTCTCAATCATGGTTGCATCGAACAACCTGATCATGTTGTTCCTCGGCCTCGAGGTCGGATCCATCTCGTTCTATGTTCTCGCCGGGTTCTCCAGGGAGAGCTCGAAGTCTGACGAAGCCGCCATCAAGTACTTCCTCATGGGGTCTTTCGCCTCGGCGATCTTCGTCTATGGCGTGGCGCTCGCCTACGCAGGAACGAGACAGCTGACAATTCTCGGGTTGGGCGAGTACTTCGACGATTTCGTGGTGAGCAGCCCGGCAGTGATTCTGATTGGTATCGGGCTGATGGTTGTCGGCCTCGGTTTCAAGGTCTCAGCGGCACCGTTTCATTCATGGGCGCCTGATGTCTATCAGGGAGCACCCTCCGGGGTGGTTGGGTTCATGGCGGCAGTGGCCAAAATCGCCGGGTTCGCCGCCCTCGCCAGGATCCTGATCACGGCGTTTCCCAGCTTCGACAACACTTTCCTACCGGTGATCGCCGGTATCGCCATCGTTTCCATGCTGCTCGGTTCCACGCTGGCACTGGTTCAAGGCGACATCCGGAGGATGCTTGCTTATTCCGGAGTCGCCCACGCGGGATTCATAATGACCGGCGTGGTCGGTGGCAGCACCAGTGGCGTGCTCTTCTACCTCGTTGTCTATGCGGTGCAACTGGTCGGTGCTTTCGCCGTCGTTGCAGTAGTTTCCGGGCCGAGTTCTTCAGGTTCTGAACTGTCCAGTTATCGGGGCCTGTCGAGGCGCAGCCCGCTTCTATCGGGAAGTCTCACCGTCTTGTTGTTGGGTATGGCCGGCCTTCCGGTGACAGCCGGATTTGTAGCAAAATTCGGCGTGTTCTCCGATGCCTGGGCGAATGGATATCAGTGGCTGGTCGTCATTGCGGTCCTCACCTCGGTGATAGCCCTTGCCTTTTATGTTCGGATCATCGTCATCATGTACATGGAAGATGACGACTCTGAGAAGATTGCTGTGCCAAACACAGTCAAGTGGGTTTTGGGGGCTGCAGTGGCGGCGACGATCATCTGGGGAGTACTTCCAGCGTCGCTGCTCGACCTGGCCGCCGATGCCTTCCCTCTATAAAAATCTCGGTTTCCTCCTGATCGCCGTGGCGCTATTTGTCGCCATACCGGGCTTGCCGGCCCTGGCGGCGCAGACCGACAGTTCCGAATTGGTCATCATCACCGAGGACGCCGTAATTGAACAAGATCTGTACGCGGTGGCGAACCGGATCATCATTCGCGGCAAGGTCGACGGAGACGTCATTGCCATTGCCGGCCAGGATGTCCGTATCGAGGGTGAGGTGACGGGTTCGGTGATGGCCCTCAGTCCAGAAGTTGTCGTGACCGGGTCCATCGGAGGCTCCCTTCGGACGACTTCGCCATCGGTGGTTGTATCCGGGTCTGTTGGAAGAGATCTCGTGGCGGTTGCGGGCAGCCTGGAAGTCACAGCCGAGGGTTCTGTCGCCGGGGATGTCGTGTTGTGGGCCTGGAACGCCTCCCTTTTGGGAACGGTCGGTGGTGGGCTCGAGGGTGCCCAGCGGAACCTCGATCTGGCGGGCACGATCGAGGGAGAGGTCTCGGTTTCAGTTCGTCGGCTCGATGTGGTCGGGCCGTTGACGGTGGGCGGAGATCTCGACTATCGGTCACCCCATGAGGCCACAGGTCTCGACCAGGCGACCGTGGGTGGTGCCGTCGTTCGCCAGGAGCCCGTACCTGCGAATATCAGGCTGCGGGCTCTCGGGCTCGTCGGCCGAATACTCGTCGCCATCTGTCTGTCAGCTCTGGCGTTGTTGGTTGTTTGGGGATGGCCGAAACGAACCCAGCGCGCTCTCGATAGCCTGGTGGCGTCCCCATTGCGTTCTATGCTGCTCGGTTTCACCATCTTTGTATCTCCGCTCCTGATACTGGGCCTGGCAGTCTTGATCTTCAGCCTGGCGCCGCCGACAGCCGCGGTGCCACTGATCGGTGCGATGGTCCCGTTGATTCTTGCCCTCGTCGGACTGGTATTTGTACTGGCCCTCCTGGCTGCGATTCCATCAGCAGCATGGATCGGCAGCGTTCTGAGAAAAAACGTGACTATCGCAGGAGCGGTAGGTATGGGGGCAGTCATTATTTCACTTTTGTGGCTCGTGCCGGTGGCCGGATGGTTCGTTGCCCTGGCTGCCCTCTCCGCGGGCCTGGGTGCGTGGATCCTGTCGTTCCGGGGTGACGGAATCGAGAGCCCGGGGGCGGCGCTCACCAATTCATCTGGCTAAATAGCGGTCATCGCCCGTGAGGCTGCTCGAGAGGCCGGGGAGACCGGTAGTCTCGCGATATGGCGCAGCCAGTTGACACCCGAGGGAGACCGATTCGCGATCTGCGTATATCGGTAACCGACCGTTGCAATTTCAGGTGCACCTACTGCATGCCCCGCGAGGTCTTTGGATCGGACTATGTGTTCTTGAACCGCGACGACAAGCTGACCTATGAAGAGATCGCCCGCGTGACGAAACTCTTCGTCGAGCGGGGTGTCAGCAAGGTCCGTCTCACCGGTGGAGAGCCGTTGTTGCGACGTGAGATCGAAAAACTGGTAGCAATGCTGGCCGAAATCGACGGCATCGACGATTTGACCCTCACCACCAACGCATCCCTACTCGCTCGAAAGGCAGCCGACCTCAAGGCTGCAGGGCTGAGCCGGGTGACGGTGAGTCTCGATGCAGTGGACGATCCGACATTCATGAAGATGAACGATGCTGGATTCCCCGTGGGAGTGGTATTGGATGGGATCCAGGCGGCCGCCGACGCCGGTTTGGGGCCAATCAAGATCAACGCCGTTGTCCAAAAAGGTGTCAACGACCATGCCATCGTCGACATGGCGCGTTATTTCAGGGGTACAGGCCATATCGTTCGTTTCATCGAGTTCATGGATGTCGGGAATAGCAACGGTTGGCGTCTCGATGATGTCGTTGCTGCGGCCGACATGGCCGCGGCAATCAACGCGGATTTCCCGATCGAGCCGGTTGATCCCAACTATCGGGGAGAGGTGGCAAAGCGTTATCGCTACCGCGACGGTGAGGGTGAAGTGGGGTTCATTTCCTCGGTCTCCTCTCCGTTTTGTGGAGATTGCACAAGGGTCCGACTTTCGGCCGAGGGAGCGATCTACACATGTCTATTTGCAACCGGTGGGACCGATCTGAAACATCCAATCAGGGATGGGGCGAGCGATGCCGACCTCGGATCGATTATCGACTCGACCTGGCGCAAGCGCACCGATCGCTACTCCGAGGTCCGGTCATCGCAAACCGTCACCATCGGACAACGGGTCGAGATGAGCTACATCGGGGGATGACCTGACCGGACAACGCTGGCTGGCAGCAGCAATCCTCGGTTGGACCCTGGTTGCCTGGCTCGGGCGTGTCAGACTCCTCGAGGTCGGGGACGACTGGTTTGACTGGTTCCGGATAGTTGGCTCGATCGTGATCGGTGTAGCCGTCGCGGTATTGCTCTGGATTCCGGCATCGGGCCGAATCATCAAGCCGGCGATCTATCTCTTCGTCGGATGGACGCTGGTCATCTGGACCCGGTCGATGATGGTCAATTGGACGGACGGTGGGTCAATCCAGTTCAAGTTGGTCCACACGACTCTCGCTGTCGGATTCGGGGTCCTGTGCTGGTGGTGCGTGTCGCTTTCCCGAGGCGACCTTGTAGCCAGCCCAGATCAGGCTGACCGCCAGTAACAGAGAGAAGGCGAACCCACCGCCATCCCCGAGGGCAAGGCCGGTCCCTCTCCAGGCGGCGGCAAACACACCGAGCAAGATGAGGGCATTGCCCCACACGATCGACCGGTTCTTGTTCCAGAACCGGATCACACTGACCAGAGATAGCGTGATGAGGACGGTCGACCCGAGGGCACCACCGATGATCGCGAACAGTCGCGGGCTGAAACCGAGCGGGAAGATATCAACCGGTATCCCATGACCCGGTAGCGGGTTCTCAAATGGGACGGTCAGGGTCAACGTCGTCGAAATCGCGGCGAGGGCGCCGACGGCGATGGTCGCGATGTGGCCGGACTTGCGGCCGACCACCAGGAACATCGAACCGATCGCCAGAACAGGGATGTTGAGGATGGCGCCCAGCAAGAAGAAGGTCCGGTATACCGGTCCGTTCCAAACAAAGGTGAGCCCGAAGAACAAAGCCCAGGTGGCGATGGCAAACATCGAGATGCCGGTTCCGTACGCCGCAACGTGTGGTCTGGGTTTGCTCGAGTAGTCGCGATACAGATCGATCGCGAAGAACGTGGCGGCCAGGGCAGCGATCAACGAGACAATTGCTTCCATCAGATGCTGGCGATGGTACCGAACACGGGTCGTTTCCCGTCAACGCGGATAGACGAGAGCACTTATTGCGCGGACCCGACACCGCTGACCGATCCGGTATTCCGGCCGTGACCCAATTCGCGAACGGACCCGGGCACCATCCTCCATGGCAACGGTGATCAACTGGTCATGGCCGAAGAACTCGATTTGGGCGACCGTTGCGTTGGGCGCCTCTCCGACAGAGAGTTGGACATCCTCCGGGCGGATCATCACGGCAACGGATCCGGTAAGGGCGGTCTCGAACCGGCCAAGAGCGGTGTCGGCATGCCCATTTGTGGCCATTGCCTCGACGACGTCGGCATCACCGAGGAAAGTGGCCACCCATTCGTCGACGGGATGGGCGTAAAGATGGCTCGGCGTGTCGGCCTGGATCACTTTCCCGTCTCTCATCACGGCGACGATGTCGGAGCCGGCAAGGGCCTCTTCCTGGTCGTGCGTGACGAAAACCGCAGTCGTCCGGGCCTCGGCGAGAATGACCCTCAGTTCCCGCCGCACCCGTTCCCTCAACGCCGCGTCGAGATTGGAAAAGGGCTCGTCGAGCAGGATTACTTCAGGCCTGGGGGCGAGAGCCCGGGCGAGGGCGACCCTCTGCTGTTGCCCGCCGGATAGCTCGTTGGGCATACGATCGCCGAGCCCGTGAAGCCCGACGAGGTCGACGACCTCGTCGATTCGATGATGCTCGGTACCTTTGGCCAATCCGTACGAGATGTTCTTCCGGACGGTCATGTGAGGAAAGAGTGCGTAGTCCTGGAACACCATCCCAACTTTCCTCTTGTCCGGTGTCACAAACGTTGAGTGATCGAGGACTGTCCGCCCGTGCACCTCCACCGTTCCGTGGGCCCGCTCGAAGCCGGCGATGACCCGGAGGGCGGTGGTTTTGCCACACCCGGATGGCCCGAGCAGCGTCACGACGGTCCCTTCCCAGACATCGAGGCTGAATCCGTCGAGTGCGACGGCGCCGTCAAAAGTCCTGGTCAAGTCGCGCGCCCGAATGGCGAGTCTGTCAGTTGCTGAGGTCACGTGTAGTCACCAGGAAGATGGGGATGATCGATATTGTGATGAGGATAAGGCTGGAGAAGCTTGCCCGTGTCAGGAAACCCTCACTGGTGGCGCTCCAGATCCTGACAGCGAGAGTCTCGAATCCGTTTGGTCTCAGCAGCAAGGTTGCCGGGAGCTCCTTGACCACTCCGATGAAAACAAGAGCTGCCCCGGCCAGCATTCCCGGGCCGATCATCGGGAGCGTCACCCGGAGCAGCGTCTGGAGTTGGCTCTTCCCCATACCACGGGAGGCATCCTCGAGATTCGGGTTGAGTCGGCGGATCGAGTCCTGAGTGCTGCTCATCGCTTGGGCCAGGAACATGGCGACGTATGTGGCCATCAACAAGACAATGGTCTGATAGAGAGGCCGGGCCCAGGTGAGGGCAAATCCGACAGTCGCTACTCCCACCGCTATGTGGGGGAGCGAGTATGTGGCCCAGACGGAAGACTCGACAAAACTAGCGCGCTTCGACCACTGGCGTGCGGTGACCATGGCCAGCGGAATCGCTGCTATCGCAGCGATCGCTGCGGCAGTAACCGAGACACTGAGTGTCCTCGTCGCCTCGGCCCAGATCCCGGGTAGATCCTGGCCTGCACCCATGCCCCGGAGCATCCAGAAAAGAAGCACCGACACCGGAAGTACCAGGCTCACCAGCGCATATAGCGAGAGGAAGCTCAGGACCAGACCTCTCGCCCGCCCGGAAAGTCGAGCCAATGCTCGTTGCCTTCTTGGCCTGG
>DATDCF010000030.1:0-9627 GCA_036524475.1 Acidimicrobiia bacterium
GCGCGGCATCGCCTATGCCGAGTATGCCGACCTGATCTGGTGGGAGACGGCGGAGCCGAACCTCGAGGACGCGCAGCGCTTCGCCGACGCGGTTCGCCATCATTTCCCGGGCAAGATGCTCGCCTACAACTGCTCGCCGTCTTTCAATTGGTCGGCACATCTCGACGAAGGGACAATCGCCCGGTTCCAAAAGGAATTGGGCGCCATGGGGTATCGGTTCCAGTTCATCACTCTGGCCGGGTTCCACGCGCTCAACGCTTCGATGTTCGATCTCGCCAGTGGATACGCCGATCATGGAATGTCGGCATATGTCGAGTTGCAGAATCGCGAGTTCGCCATGGAAGCGGTCGGATACACCGCGACCAGGCATCAACGCGAGGTCGGCGCCGGCTATTTCGACAAAGTGAGCCAGGTAATCGCAGGAGGCAATACTTCCACTCTCGCCCTCGCCGGTTCCACCGAAAGCGAGCAGTTCTAAGGGTTGGGATTCCCCCACAGGACGCAGTCACGGTCTCATCGGGTCGTAGGAGTGAACGAATGGGTAGCCTACCCCGTGGGATTTCTGAGGATTCTGCTCGTGGTGGTCAATGCCGTCCTGTTCGCATGGCTGGCCGGTACCAGCATCAAATACCGGACACCAGGAATCCAATGAACTGGAGCTACTCGCGGGCTGGTGGACCAATCGATGGACCACGGGGCTTTGCTCGCCCTGAGACGGAAACAAGAGAGATCAACAACCAAGAATGAGGCTCCATCAACCAGGGCCGCCGGGAATTGGCGCGGGCGACACACCGGCAAACAGCTAGAAGGGGGCGAATGTCAACTTTGACGCGGAGCGGATGTCAAGTGGGAGAGATTCCGACCTAGCCGGGTCTCCCTGCTGATCGCTTTGTAGCTACTTGTTCTGGCCCGGTGCTGCGCCCGATTTGCCGGGCTTTTCAGGTTTATCGGACTTCTCGGGCTTCCCGGTTTTCTCGGGCTTGCCCTTTTCGGTTCCATCCGACTCGATCTCGCTCTCACCAGTGTCTGCTTTCTTGCCGTGCAAGCAGTCAGCTTCGAAGGTCTTGAAACTGAGTTCGCCGGAGTCGGAGAGTTCGAATTCCGGGTCCACATCCGAGGTTGCGATCTTGGTGGATTCGGTCTTGCCGAGGTCGGACTGAGCCAGGTACCGGTTGAGGCAGCCGTGCCCCTTGATATCGATGAGTTCCTTGAAGGCTTTCATGAATTGGCCATGGTTGATCTGTCCGTTGGGGCCTGCAACGACAATACCGTTGACCCGACACTCTCCATCGGCACCGGCGTAGGCAAATGGCTCGGAGGCCTGAATCAGACCCTCGGCCAGTTCATGTTGGAGCCGGGGCTCGAAATCCTTCGGGCCGTCGGCATCCTCCAACGATTCGACCGGGATCACCCCGTCCCCGTCGGCCTCGCCGTATTGAGCTGTGAGGGCGCCGTTCTCGAACTCGCACACATACAGACTGTCGGTGGGACTCGTATTCACCGCCAGGACGTGGTTCTCCTCGTCGTACCCGAAGCTGAAGAGGGTGTCGTCGTCGTTTGTCTCCGGCTCGGCCAGGGCAATCCCCGAGAAGACAACCAGGGAAAATGCGGCGATGAGGCCGATGGATGGTTTCGTGATCCGGCGCATGTTTGCTTTCGGTTGGGAGACCCCTGATTGTACTTGACCACGGAGAGTGGTCAAGTACAACATTCGCACTGATTGGGGCTGGTGCGGATCTCCAAATGCAGCTGGGAGTGGAACATAAGTACACACTCATGTCATACATCTCTGGGACTCCTGCCTCGCCCTTACGGCCCACTGGATCAGAGCGCATCTTCTTTTAGGGCTCATCGGCGCGCGCTCTTAGTCTGTGCTCGTGCCTATTCGGATTTTCGCCTGCATCTTCTTGGCCGCATACGCGGCGTGTGCGATCTCGCCAGACGCCAAGGGGCAGTTCCCCATAATCGGTAGCGACCCCGACCGGCTCGTCGAGACAATGGAGTGGGTGGTCGCAGAGCCGACGACGCCACCGTACAGTTTCGAAGAACCGTTCGTGATGGCCTCCTCCACTGATACAAACGTCCAAATCGCCCTGAAAGGCGGCGGCTGTCCTCCCACCGTACAGGCGGCGGTTTCGGGGAATCCGGAGGAAGTGACAGTTGTGCTGAACCTGGGTGGCGCCATCCAACCACCAGGGGTCGATTGCCCCGAAATCCTCTCCACACACATTCTTGGCATCGAATTCCGACAACCGATCGATCTGGAGGGTCTATCGGTGACATCTGTTCGAGCGTCGGGACCATGAGTATCCTGATGTCTTGATGGCACGGCAAACAGCCCCCGGAGGGAAGTCATGAAAATCGTCCACGTGGTCGGCACCGGCACGATCGGAGAGCCACTTATCGGCCTGCTCGCCGACAATCGAGAGCACTTCGGGATCGACGAAGTCACCTTCCACAAACGGACGCCTCTGGTCACTGAGAAAGCCAAGGTTGCCGATCTGATCAGTCGCGGCGCCGCCCTCGCGGTCGACGACAACCGTCGAGCCACATTCGAGGAACTCGGCCACGCACCGAAGTATGAAACCAGAGAAGCCATCGAGCGCGCTTCGGTCGTCATCGACTGCACCCCGGTCGGCAATCAGATGAAGGAAGAGTTCTACAACGATGCCCGGGGACCGATTGGATTCATGGCCCAGGGGTCGGAATTCGGCTTTGGAAAAATGTATGCGCGGGGTATCAACGATGAGGCCCTCGTCCCGGATGAGGACAAGTTCCTCCAGATCGTTTCCTGCAACACCCATAACATGTCCGTTTTGGTGAAAACCCTCGCGATGGACGCCGATGGCACAAACCACCTCACGGACGGACGCTTTCTCTGCATCCGACGGGCCAACGACATAAGCCAGGACGAGGGATTCGTTGCCAGCCCGACTGTTGAGGGCCACAAGGATGAGCGTTTCGGCACCCACCATGCCCGCGACTCACACGCCCTTTTCGAGACCATGGGCTACGACCTCAACCTGTTCTCGTCGGCGCTGAAACTCAACACCCAGTACATGCATTCGATGCACTTCGCACTGACCCTCGATCGGGAGATGACCCTCGATGAGGTCAAGGAGCGGCTCATGGAGAACACAAGGGTCGCAGTGACACACAAGAAGTCGGCCAACCAGGTGTTCTCATTCGGCAGGGACCACGGCTACTACGGCCGGATCATGAGCCAGGCAGTGGTCTCGTTGGAGACTCTCGCCGTGCGCAATGGCAACGAGGTCGTTGGATTCTCCTTTACTCCTCAGGATGGCAACCCACTTCTCTCGACCGTCGCTGCGATGTTGTGGTACCTGACCCCTGACGACATGGACGAACGGATCAACATCCTCCGTCGCTACCTCTTCACCGAGATCTGATGGACAGGAAGGCCCTCGCCTTCGCCGAAGACGCCGTCGCAGCCATCGGTGAGCGAGACGGGCCGCGGGCCCGGACTTGTATCGCTCAAGCCTGCGAACTCGAGCCGGCCATGAATCGTCTCGCGGATACGGTCTACCTTGCCTGCTCTGAACTCGAAACCAAGGGCGAAGTCAGCACCGCGACGTGGAACATCCTCGGAGAATCAGTGGGTACCGGCGAATTGTTCGGAGTTGTCGAGGCGCACCGAACCTCTTGAACCGGTTCGAGTGTTGTGACACGATCAACCGATGACGATTTCGGAAGCACGCCGACGCGACCTTTACAATGCTCTTACCGAGTTCTCGGCGAAGAGAGAGCAGACACTCTGATGGCATACCTCCCCCGAAATTCCAACGATGAACTGGCTTCGAAGGCAGATCTTGGCCTGGTTGAACGACGCCTGGATGACGTGATACACCGGCTCGACGGGATAACTGCCCGGCTCGACAGAATGGTGCAGGCATTGATTGTGGGTTTGATTGCCATCATTGCCACCCTGGTCGCCCAACCCTTCATCTGAGAGCGACGGCTAGTCTCGCCCCGTGATCGTCGAAGTCATTGCCGTTGGCACGGAATTGTTGCTCGGTCAAATTGTCAACAGCAATGCCAGCTTTATCGGTGCGGCCCTTGCTGAGAAGGGCCTGGACGCCCATTTTCAACAGGTGGTGGGGGACAACCTGGGGAGAGTGGCGCAATCGATTCGTACCGCTATGGATCGCTCTGACGCGGTGATCATCACTGGAGGCATTGGCCCCACCCAGGATGACCTCACCCGTGAGGCGGTTTGTCAGGCGACCGGGCTCGAGATGGAATATTCCGACGAGTACGCCCAACATCTCAGAGAGTGGTGGTCGCAGCGGGGACGGGATATGCCGGAGTCCAATCTGCGCCAGGCGCAACACCCGGCGGGCGCGAATCTTCTCGACAACCCGAGGGGCACCGCCCCTGGCCTGTCCCTCGACCATGATGGGACACTGATCTTCTGCGTCCCCGGTGTACCGGAGGAAATGCAGTACCTGATCAAGACCGAGGTCGTTCCGGCGCTGACGTCAAGGGAAGGATCGGAGAACGTGCTCGTCAGCCGGCTGCTCAGAACCTGGGGCCGGTCGGAGTCGGATATCGCCGAAGTGCTCGATGATCTGTATCAGGGAAGCACGAACCCGTCTGTTGCCTTTCTGGCGTCCGCCGGCGAGATCAAGATCCGGCTCAGTGCCAAGGGGCACTCGAGCGAGGATGCCGGGCAACTGATCGCACCGCTCGAGGTGAAGGTGCGAGAGCGTCTCGGCAGTTCGATATTTGGCGTGGACGACGAGACAATCGAGGTTGTCTTGTTCCGGCTTCTCGAGGATCGGAACTGGCGGATCGGCACCGCCGAATCTATGACCGGAGGAATGGTGGCGGCGAAGCTCACCGATCTCGCCGGGTCTTCCCGATATTTTGCCGGGGGAGTGGTGGCATACGAGTCGCAACTCAAGCAGTCGCTTTTGGGAGTTGAAGACGTCAGGGAAGTGGTCAATGAGCAGACAGCATTGGCGATGGCCGAAGGTGCGCGGAAGCTGCTCGGTGTGGAAGTTGGCGTGTCGGTCACCGGGTCGGCAGGTCCGGAGCCAATGGAGAAGCCAGCCGGGACCATCGTCGTCGGAGTGGCCACGCCGGAGAATTCGATGGCCCGGGAGTTGCGAATGGTCGGTGATCGAGAACGGATCCGAACATACGCCACAACCACTGCGCTACACCTTGTCCGACTCGGGGTCAGCGGCGATTGGTGGGGCAACTGAGGGTCTTCGCCGCCGTGTCGCTTCCCAACGATGTGAGACAGGCGTTGGCCGAGCAAACCGCGGAGTGGGACATCCCGGGTCGAAGGGTTCCGCCATCCAACTGGCACATCACGTTGCGCTTCCTCGGTGAAATCGAGGAGGTGACCTGCGACCGCTACAAAGCTGCCCTCGATGAGTCGCAACTCGGGAAGCCTTTCCGGATTCGCCTATCTGGTTTCGGTGCATTTCCCAACCAGCGCAAGGCAACTGTGGTCTGGGCCGGTGTCGGTCCCGGTGCGGATCGTCTCTTCGAGCTGGCCGAAGCTTGCGACTCGGCCGCCGAAGCCACAGGAGTGTCACCGGAAGACAGGCCCTTCTCACCGCATCTCACTTTGAGCAGGGTTCGCCCGCCGGCCCCGGTGGTTTCCCTGATCGAGCAAGGTGAGCTCGACATTTCATGGTGGGTCGGGCAGATCGTTCTGTTTGAGTCGATTGGTGGGCGTGGTGGCGTTCGATACGAACCTCTTGAATTCTTTCCTTTTTCGCGGTAATACTCACTCCGAACACCTGTTCGACTATCGTTCACCGAGCGAGAAATCTCCACGCGGGAGACAAGGCGAGTTGAGACGAGTTGAGCTTGGCGGGACTTTCTGTCATAGCCGTCGGATACCGTCGGGTGAATTGGTCAGAAGGACACCAGTCGGAGACCTAGAAAGGGAATCAAATGAGTACGGATCGGGACAAAGCCCTCGATATGGCGTTGGGTCAGATCGAAAAGCAATTCGGTAAAGGCGCCATCATGAAAATGGGCGACGCAGCCAATCGAAAAGTTGACATCATCTCTACTGGGGCGCTCTCCCTCGACCTTGCTCTCGGCATCGGTGGGGTGCCACGTGGGCGAATCGTCGAAATATACGGTCCGGAAAGTTCGGGGAAGACCAGTCTCGCTCTTCACATCGTGGCCGAAGCGCAGCGCAACGGTGGTATTGCCGCGTTCATCGACGCCGAACACGCTCTCGACCCCTCTTATGCCAAGGCGATCGGTGTTGATGTCGATGAGTTGCTCATCTCACAACCCGATACCGGTGAGCAGGCTCTCGAGATAGCCGACATGCTGATCCGTTCCGGGGCCCTCGATGTGCTGGTTATCGACTCGGTGGCAGCCCTGGTCCCACGTGCCGAGATCGAAGGGGAGATGGGCGACTCTCACATGGGGCTTCAAGCCCGTCTCATGTCACAGGCATTGCGCAAGCTTGCCGGAAATCTCAACAAGTCCCGAACAACTGCCATCTTTATCAACCAATTGCGGGAAAAGATCGGTGTGATGTTCGGCTCACCTGAAACGACTCCAGGTGGTCGGGCCCTCAAGTTCTACTCATCGATGCGGCTTGACATACGACGGATCGAGACCTTGAAGGATGGCACGGAGGGGATCGGAAACCGGGTTCGCGTGAAGGTCGCCAAAAACAAGATGGCGCCACCGTTCCGGACGGCAGAATTCGACATCATGTTCGGCGAGGGAATCTCCCGTGAGGGGAGTCTCCTCGACATCGCCGTCGACGAGGGAGTGGTCCGCAAGAGTGGTGCCTGGTTCACCTACGAGGACGACCAACTCGGGCAAGGCCGGGAGAATGCGAAGAAATTCCTCCGGGAGAATCCTGAGATCGCCATGCAGCTGCAGGCAAAGGTCTACGAGGCGGTCGGGTTCGGGCCTAAGGCTGAAACGGAAGAGGAAGTGGCAGCCGATTCGCCGGCGGGCACTGCTTCATCCGAGGAGACCAGCGAAGACTAAGAGCATCCTCAACAACCGATCCGAGTTGACACTCCGGTGAGGTCGGTCGGGAAATAGTCGGCCGGTGGGGTGACACCCGCCGACTCGAATCTTCCAGATGTCGCCGTCAGAATGCACGTCTGGGAGTCAACAAGTGCCGACTCGACATCGGTCGAGGTCAGATATCCGGTATCAAATCGGGCGTAGGACGGATCGACCGTTGCGGGGTGTGATAACCGACCGGCCGCCCAACCCAATCCCGGGTCATCACTGACAAACCAGCGGGTCACCGGAATCGCTTCGATTCGGGACGTGGCTGCGCTCTCTTCGGCATCGAGTTCGGGGACGATGTTGATCAAGGCAAATTGGACGATTGCGCCGACTGCCGCGATTCCGAGCAGGACGCGAATGGGTATCGACCTTGACAGCGCAATGACAGCGATTAGCGGTGGGATGAGAAAAGCCAACGTCCTCGCGAACCCTCCGTAGATCGTGGTGAACCCGAGAAGCAAAACAGCGCTGGCGGCCAACCACAGAACCACAACCCAGACAGGAAGACCATCGCCAGACTGCGTCTCTGCGTCTGCCGTGGCTGCGGGTGGTGATTTCCTGAAGAGGAACGGCGCAATTCCAGCGGTTATGACCATGGCCACGACGGGGAGGTCATTGCGGAACAGCTCGACACCCGTATTCACCGCGTTTTCCAGCAAGTCCGGAGAGTTGTCCTTGGCGAGGTGAAATAGGACATATTGGTCCCACACGGCGGCGATCCCGTAGATCGCCGCGAGCCCGATGGCCAAGGCCCCGGCGGACATGGTGACGATCCCGATGGGTTTCCATTTCAACCGGGAAACCAGATACACCCCGATGGTCAGGACTATTGGGATCACATGGAGGCTCTTGACCGAGATTGCTGCCCCGACCAGCAGGCCGACCGACATGGAACGACCGAATGACAGTCGGGGTTCGAGGACCAGGGCCAGCGCAGAAATTGCGAAGGCGAGGGCCAGACCGTCGCTCTGTACCGGGCCAGCGGCTAATAGGACATTACCGCTGAGGGCCACCAGTGTGGCAAGCAGGAACGCCCGCGTTGGGCTGGTGAGGCGGGAAAATATGGAGTAGGACGCGATGGAGATGACAACGGCGGACACGAGCAGAGTCGTCCTCGGACCTCGTGGATCTCCAAAACTGAGGATCTGGCCGAGCCTGAGCATCGGGATAAAAAGAGGTCCCTGACTGGAAAAGAAGTCCTCGAACGGAACCAGTCCGCTTCCGGCCAGGTCGGTCGAGGCCAGGAAAACTCCCTCGTCGAATGTGATGCGATGCCCTGCTACCCATGGGACCACCCTGAAAGCTCCCGCCAGCGTCGCAAGGATTGCGATGTGGCTAGCTCTGGTTGATCGTCCGCTCATATTTGCCATCGATGAGAGCAACGAATGGTTTGTAGCACAAGTTTCGCAGGCGTCGAGATATTTGAAGAACCTGTCGAGATTCTCGTATTGCCGTGTACTATCAACATCAGCACACGAACATTTACTAAATTTCAAAACGGAGTGGCAAATCAAATGATTCGGAGGAACAAACGACCTAGAGGGTGATTTAGGCCCCTTTTCGCTTGTTCCTTTCGTGTGCCGGACCCGGCGGGTTCGGCACGTTTGATTTGGCATACCGCTGGAAAGGATCCGTCATGGACTCAGCCGTGGTGATCGGACTCTCGATCCTGGGAGTTGCCATCGGGCTCGCGTTCGGATATCTACTCGCCCGGGTTTTGAACGCCCGCAAGTCAGAACGAGATGCTGGCTCGGCCGAGGGATTGGTCAGCAATGCGAGGGTCGAAGCCCGGCAGATACTGGCAAAGGCCGACGATGCGGGTCGTGCCCAGGCGACCGCGTACCGCGAGCGCGAAGAGGCGACACTGGAGACCCGCCGCGCCGAATTGAGCAGCCTCGAATCCCGTTTGGGAGCCCGAGAAGAAACCCTCGAGCAGCGAGCATCGAACCTGGCTCAGCGGGAGAAAATGCTGATCGATCGGGAGGACGAGATCAATGTCAACCGGGGTGAGGTCGAACAACTCAAGGAAGCCGCCCGATTTGAACTGGAGAAAGTAGCCGGAATCGATGTGGCGGCGGCCAAATCCGAGATGTTGGCCCAGGTCGAGGATGAAGCCCGCCGTGAGGCCATGATCATGGTGCGGGATCTCGAGATCAAAGCGCGCGAGGAAGCCGACCGACGTGCCCGGAGGATCCTCGCCACCGCAGTCCAGCGACTCGCCAGTGAAGTGGTCACCGAGACGACCGTATCGGTCGTCCAGCTTCCTTCGGACGACATGAAAGGTCGGATAATCGGGCGGGAGGGCCGCAACATCCGTCATCTCGAATCGGTAACCGGCACCAACCTCATCGTCGACGATACGCCCGAGGCGGTCTCGATCTCCTCTTTCGACCCGGTGCGCCGCGAGGTGGCGAGGATTGCACTGGAAAAGCTGGTGGCCGACGGGAGGATTCACCCCGCATCTATCGAAGAGGCCTACGAAAAGGCCAGGGCCGAGGTCGAACAGAGTGTCAGAGACGCAGGAGAGTGGGCGTTGGTAGAAGTCGGCGTCGCCCGAATGCACACCGAATTGGTGACTCTGATCGGACGCCTCAAGTA
>DATDCF010000031.1:0-14077 GCA_036524475.1 Acidimicrobiia bacterium
CTCTCTCTCTACGAGTCAGGCAAACAAATGGTGATCAGCTCCGACCGCCATCCCCGCAACCTCTCCTCGCTGGAGGATCGGCTGAGGAGCCGCTTCGAGTGGGGTCTCTTGACCGACATCCAACCGCCCGACATCGAAACCCGCCTTGCGATCCTCAAAACCAATGCCGAGTTCTCGGCACGTCCCATCCCTCTCGACGTCCTCGAGTACATCGCCGGCCTCGTCTCGGACAACATCAGAGAGTTGGAGGGGGCATTGACCAGGGTCACAGCCTGGTCGGCACTCAATCGGCGGGACATCGATCTGGAGACGGCGCAGCGCGTCCTCCAGGACATGCTTTCACCCGACGATCCGGTGCCGATGAGCACCGACGTCATCATCAGGACGACTGCCGCCTCTTTTGGGTTCACTGCCGACGATGTGCTCAGTCTCAGTCGACGCCAGCCCCTGGTGATGTGCCGGCAGATCTCGATGTACCTGTGTCGCGAACTCACCGACCTCTCGCTGCCCAAAATCGGAGCGGCGTTCAATCGAGACCATACGACGGTCTTACACTCGGTGGGGAAAGTGAAGAAGATTCTTCGGTCCGACAGGGCGGTGTTTGACCGGGTCACACAACTTACACAGGACCTGAGGAAAGGTGCGGGGATATCCACAGCCTCCTGAGTACTCCACAGAAACCGCAGACTTGTCCATATCTCGTCCCCAAGCTTCTCCACAGGCAAAACACCAACAACCCGCTAGCAAAACAACCACAATCCACATTTCCACAACCCCCTACTACAACTAATACTCTTTAAATGAATAAATCAATAAGTAACAGAAGGGACTTCCACCTGTGAGAATCCGAGCCCAGCGAGACGATCTTGCTGACGTCTTTGCCCGAGCCAACCGCGCCGTGGGCACCAGGACGGCCCTCCCCGTATTGCAAGGACTTCTCTGTGAGGTTTCGGGAAACACTCTGCGTGTTACCGGTACGGATCTTGACGTGACCGTTCGAACTTTCTCAGAGGTCGAAGTCATGGAAGAGGGGCGGGCAGTCATCCCCGGCAGGCTCCTCTCGGAGGCAGTGAGGAAAATGCCGGCCGGGGAGGTCACGATCGGAGTTTCCGACAGCGAGATCGAGATCCAGGGCAACGGCCCCCGCTTCAATCTGCGTCCGCTGAACGCAGATGACTTCCCCAATCAGGAAGACCTTGTGACCGACGGGGTGGAACTGGACGGGGAACAACTGGCCGAAGCAATCGGCCAGGTGGCCATAGCGGCATCAGGTGACGGCGCCCGTCCCATCCTGACCGGGGTTCTCTTCGAGGGCACCGACAGCGGTCTCCGCATGGTGGCGACTGATTCTTATCGTCTTGCCAAGCGTGAGTTGCCCGGTGTTGCCCTGGAAGGGTCGGGACTCGTACCCGCTCGAGGGTTGCGGGAACTACCCCGAACCATTGGGTCGGCAAAGGTCACAGCCCAACTCCGCGAGCGTGAGGCCGTGTTCTCCTCCGACAAGGGGAGCCTTCGGCTCCGTCTCATCGACGGCAGCTTCCCCAAGTATCAGTCGCTGCTTCCCGACACCTATCCCAACCAGATCATCCTGGACAAGTACGAGTTGCTCGACGCCCTCGGCCGCGTCACCCTTGTTGCCGAAGACCACATTCCGGTCAGGCTCAAGTTGGTTGAAGGCGGTGTCGAGGTCACCGTCACCAGACAGGATGTCGGTGGTGAAGCCGAGCACATTTCCGGCGAGTTCTCGGGAACCGAGGAGGACGTGACCATCGCGTTCAACCCCCGCTATCTCCAGGACGGGGTCAATGCAATCCCGGGGGATAAGGTGAGGATCAGGGTCATCGATGCGTTCAAGCCAAGCGTCGTCGACTCGGGCGCCGACGATACGTATCTGTATCTCTTGATGCCCGTACGGGTCTAGAGCCCGGTTCGACCCGGCGATGAGAGTCGACTGGATATCCCTCACCGACTTCAGGTGTTATCACAGTCTCGAGTGGCGGCCCGAACCCGGGGTCAACATACTGGTTGGTCCGAATGGCGCCGGGAAGACAAACCTCTTGGAGGCGATTGCATACCTCGCCACCCTCCGCAGTTTTCGCCACGTGGCGGATGACGCCCTGGTTGCCGACGATTCGGAGTCTGCTGTGGTTCGCTCAGGGATGTCATCGATGGAACGGCAGCGTCTGATCGAAATCGAAATTCCGAGACGCGGCGCGCGGAGGACACAGGTCGACAAACAGCGTCTGCGACGTACGGCCGACCTCCTTGGCGTCCTGCGGATGATCGCCTTTCTCCCGGACGACCTCGATTTGATCAAACGGGGGCCGGCCTTCCGACGCGACTTGCTCGACGATGTTTCAGTGCAGTTGTGGCCGGCCGCTTACGTCGAGCAGGCCGAGTTCGACCGTGCGTTGCGGCAACGAAACGCCTTTCTCAGGTCGGGCTCTCGAGACGACGCCACCCTCGACGTGTGGGATGCCAAGCTCGCCCAGTCCGGGGGAAAGATCGCGATGAGAAGGTCACGGGTGGTGGAAGGACTGGTCCCGCTGCTATCCATCGCCTACCGGGAAATATCGGAGTCAACTGTGTCTACCGGAATCGACTACGCAGCCTCGTGGGAAGTAGATCGATTCATCGGAGGCAGCGTCTCGAGTTTCACCGACGGCATCGCCAGATCGTTGCGCGATTCTCGTGGCTCCGACTTCGATCGTCGGGTGACCACCAGAGGACCACAACGGGACGAGCCGGTCTTCCTGCTCGAGGACGCAGACTCGCGCACCCATGGGTCCCAAGGAGAGCAGCGGACGATGGCGTTGGCCTTGAAACTTGCCGCCCACCGCCTGATCGCCGATGCGACCGAAACGCCACCGATTCTGATACTCGACGATGTCTTCAGCGAGCTCGATCCACAGAGATCCAATGCGCTAGCTCGCTCACTACCCGGGGACACCCAGACCCTCATCAGCTCGGCGCGCCCCGACGAGGTGCCGATCGGTGGAGCGATCTGGAAGGTGGACGGGGGAGTCGACCACATTGGGTGATCGAAACGACATGAGCTCTTTCGAGACCACGATGATGGAGATGTTTCGCCGGCTCGGGCTACCCGATCCGCTCCTGGTTGGACGGATCAAAAACGAGTGGGAACAGATTGCCGGCAGCCCGTGGTTGGGACGTTCCGAGCCCGTGACCGTTCAGGGTAAGACCCTCGTCGTCGCGGCGAATTCCCCGTCACTCGTCGCCTTTCTCCGCTATGGCGTCGACGACCTTCTCAAGACGTTGCAGGAGCGGTTCGGGCCTAATGTCATCGAATCGATCGAGGTCAGAGGACCACGATAAAACCTCTTGTATTGATTCGTTTTTGTCAGTAAATAACGGTAGAATGACAACATTGAAACTTTCCCGCCCGACCGGCGGAATCAGCCAGGTCTCCAGCTCGCCACACGGCTATCACTGAAGCAGCGAGGCCAGCGGCTGGAGCAAATACAAGGAGGGTCGTGACGGCTACACGCGACAGTTACAAAGCGGAAGATATCACCGTTCTCGAGGGTCTTGAAGCGGTAAAACGCCGACCCGGGATGTATATCGGGTCCACAGGCCCCCGGGGTCTCCACCACCTCATCTGGGAGGTCGTTGACAACTCAGTCGACGAGGCCATGGCCGGCCACTGTGACAAGATCACGGTCACCCTCCGCCATGATGGTGGAGTCGAGGTCATCGATAACGGTCGCGGAATACCGGTCGACAAGCACGTCAAGACCAAGCTCTCCGCCCTGACCACCGTTCTCACCACACTCCACGCCGGAGGGAAATTCGAACAGGGCGCCTACACGGTCTCCGGTGGGCTTCATGGGGTCGGACTTTCGGTAGTCAATGCCCTCTCCAGTCGTCTCGAGGCCGAGGTACGGAACAGCGGATTCCTCTACACCCAGGACTTCGACAACGGAGTTCCCCGGTCCAAAGAGCCCAAGAAGGGTAAGGCCGTCAAGAAGACCGGTACCACCATTCGATTCTGGCCGGCACCCGACACCTTTACCGAGACCAGGGACTTCGAACACGAAACTGTTGCCTCCCGGCTTCGTGAGACAGCCTTTCTCAATCGTGGCCTCGAGATCACTCTCGTCGACGAGCGAGAAGAGGTCGTAACCACCGAGGTCTTCCAATACAAGGGTGGGCTCGTCGACTTCGTGAAGCATCTCAATTCGAAGCGCGATCCGATACACGCCCACATCATCGATATTTCCGATGTCACCGAAGACGCCGAACTCGATGTCGCCATGCAGTGGACCACCGCCTACACGGAGACGGTTCTCTCATTCGCCAACAACATCAACACCCACGAGGGTGGCACCCACGAAGAGGGTTTCAGAAAAGCCCTAACGAAGTCGATCAACGAATTCGCCAGGGCCAAGGGCTTGCTCAAGGAAAAAGACCTCAATCTGACCGGGGAGGATGTTCGCGAAGGGTTGACCGCGGTGATCTCCGTCCGGGTCAAGGAGCCGCAATTCGAAGGGCAGACCAAGACCAAACTCGGTAACACCGAGATCCGCTCCTATGTCGAGAAGGCACTCAATCGCAAGCTTCCCGAGTGGCTGGAACGGTACTCACCCGAGGCGCGCCGTATCGTCGAGAAGAGTGTCAATGCAGCGAAGGCGCGAGAGGCGGCACGTAAAGCTCGTGAGTTGACCAGACGTAAATCCGGTCTGGAATCGGGCGGTCTTCCTGACAAACTGGCCGACTGCTCCAGTCGTGATCCTGGCGAGTCGGAGCTTTTCATCGTCGAGGGAAAATCAGCGGCCGGACCGGCAAAATCGGCCCGCGACTCGTCGATTCAGGCGATTCTCCCGATCCGGGGCAAGATCCTCAATGTGGAAAAGGCACGGTTGGCCAAGGCCCTCCAGAACACCGAAGTCCAGGACATCATCACGGCCATGGGCACCGGAATCGGAGATGAATTCGATGTCTCCAAAGCCCGGTATCACAAGGTCGTGGTGCTCACCGACGCCGATGTCGACGGTTCCCACATCCGGACCCTGTTGCTCACCCTGCTGTTTCGCCACATGAGGGGTCTGATCGAGGCTGGCTTCGTTTATGTTGCCCAGCCTCCGCTGTATCGGGTCAAGGTCGGGTCCAAGGTCCACTATCTCAAGGACGACTCCCAACTCGATGCTTTCAAGGTCGACCACCCGAAGGTGAAACCCACCCGATTCAAAGGCTTGGGCGAGATGAACCCGGGAGAGTTGTGGGATACGACGATGAATCCTGAGACCAGGACGCTGCTCCAGGTGGGCATGGAGGACGCCGCCCGGGCCGAAGAAGTCTTTATCACCCTGATGGGTGAGGACGTGGCTTCGCGCAAGGCTTTCATCCAACGGAACGCCGACGACGTGCGTTTCCTCGACATCTGATAGCGAGGTCGAATTGTGAGTGACGAAACAACCAGCAGATCAATAACGCCTTCTCCTGAAATCGAGATAACCGATGAGATGGAGCAGAGCTTCATCGACTATGCAATGTCGGTCATTGTCTCCCGGGCATTGCCCGATGTCAGAGATGGGCTGAAGCCGGTTCAGCGACGCATCGTGTACTCGATGTTCGAGAACAACATCGGGCCCGGGTCGGCCCATCGCAAGTGTTCCAAGGTGGTTGGGGATGTGATGGGTAACTACCACCCCCATGGTGACCAGGCCATCTACGACGCTCTGGTACGGATGGGCCAGGACTTCTCGATGCGACACCTCCTGATCGACCCGCAGGGGAACTTCGGTACGATCGACGATCCTCCCGGGGCGGCCCGTTACACCGAATGCCGTCTCACCAAGCTCTCCCTGCATCTCCTCGATGGAATCAAGGAGAACACGGTCAATTTCGTCGACAACTACTCGGGCGAGATGCAGCAGCCCTCGGTATTGCCGTCCCGCTTTCCCAATCTTCTCATCAATGGGTCCCAGGGCATCGCCGTCGGTATGGCGACCAATATCCCGCCTCACAACCTCAACGAGGTGATCGACGCGTCCCTGCACACTATTTCAAACCCCGACGCCACGACTGAAGAGCTGATGCAGTTCGTAAAGGGGCCAGACTTTCCTACCGGAGGGTTCCTGGTCGGCTATGCGGGGACCAAAGATGCGCTGATGACCGGGCGTGGCTCAGTGAAAATTCGCGCTGTTTGCGACATCCAGGAAGTTCGTCAGGGGCGTACCGCCATCGTCGTCACCGAGCTGCCGTACCAGGTCTCGATCGAGAGAGTTGTCGCCAAGATCAAGGATCTCGTCGACGCGAAGCGGATCAACGGGATCTCCGAAGTGCGCAACGAGTCGTCGGATCGGGTCGGTACCCGTCTCGTTATCGAGTTGAAGCAGAATGCCGTTCCCCAGGTTGTCCTCAACCAGTTGTACAAGGGAACCCCGCTTCAGGACTCGTTTGGCTACAACATGGTTTCATTGGTCGACGGTGTGCCCCGCACTCTGAATCTGGCCGAGATGATCGGGTACTACCTCGATCACCAGATGGAGGTCATCGAGCGGCGAACTCAGTTCCGTCTCGACGAGGCCGAGGGCAGGGCGCACATACTCGAGGGTTTGATCATCGCCGTCGACAACATCGACGAAGTGATCAAGGTGATTCGTGGGTCGCAAGACACCGCCGAGGCGCGTGACAACCTGATTTCCAGGTTTGAGTTGTCCGAGATTCAAGCCAACTCGATTCTCGACATGCCTCTCCGCCGTTTGACGGCACTCGAGGTAGACAAGTTGAGGACCGAACTCGCCGAGCTCCATGGCACAATCGCCGAGTTGAGATCGATTCTCGCCGATTCGGGGCGTCGCTGGGACATCATTCGCGAGGAGCTCACCGAAGTCAAAGACAAATATGGTGAACCACGGCGAAGCCGCCTGATCCCCGACGAAGGCGATCTCAGCCTCGAAGACCTCATCGCCGACGACGAGCTCATCGTCACGGTTTCAGAGGCCGGGTATCTCAAGTCGGTGCCGGCATCGACCTATCGCACCCAGGGGCGTGGTGGCATGGGAGTGAAAGCTGCGGAGGTGGCAGGGGAGGATGTGATTCAACATCTCGTCCACACCACCGCCCACGCTTATCTGCTCTTCTTCACCAACAAGGGGCTGGTTCACCGGGTGAAGGCGCACTCGATACCGAGGCAGTCGCGTACGGCCAAGGGGATTCTCGCCCAAGCGGTGCTTCCCTTGGAGCCCGAAGAAAAGATCCAGGCGATCATCGATACCCGCGACTATGAGACCGGCCGTTACCTGGTGATGGTCACCAAGGACGGTCAGGCCAAGAAGACGGAGTTCAAGGAATACGACTCGCGGAATTCGACTCTCGTGGCGATCAGGCTGACCGAGGGTGACGAACTGGTCACCGTCAAGACCACCAACGGTGAGAATGACTTTTTGATATTCACCAGGAATGGCCAGGGTATCCGTTTTGCCGAGTCCGACCTGAGAGCGATGGGCCGGGGCACCCAGGGGGTCCGGGGAATAAGACTCCGTCAAGGCGACGCGGTAGTTGCCGCTGTGTCGAATGTCGATGGCGACGAGGTCTTGCTGCTCACCAGCGGTGGCTACGGAAAGCGAACCGTGATGGAAGAGTTCCGCCGCCAGACACGTGGTGGCATAGGAGTCAAGGCTTACAAACTCACCAGAGTCCGTGGCGAACTCGTTGGCGCTCGTGCCGTTTCCAAGGACGACGACGTCTTTCTGATCTCGTCTCGTGGAACCGGTATCCGACAAAACGTAGGCAAGATCTCCCGCCAGAAGCGTGACTCCACCGGGGTGAAGGTGATTGGAATGGCCGAAGGCTCATATCTCACCGCTTTCGTAGTTGTCCACGACGAGGAAGAAGAGGAGTAGTAGTAGGTCGGGTTGTCGATGAAACCGGGCCGCATCGGCGGGAACGTCCTGCGTCTCTCTTTCGTTGGACTCGATAGGCAGCACCAGTCCAATGTCGTTGGACTGGGCCGAATCTCTCGTAGACTTGTCTTGATTACCAGGAGGGCCTGATGGCCACTGTGCGCCGGGTGAGGCGAATCATCCGAAAAATCGATCCGTGGACAGCGCTGAAAGTCTCAGCACTGGTTTGGGCCGTCCTCGCTATTGCAATCGTCCTCGGAACCGTGATTTTTTGGTCGGTTCTCGACAGGGCAGGAATCCCTGACCGGATCACGGAATTCATGGTCGAAATCACTTTGATCGACCCGGGTTCGCAACCATTTGCGAATGTGGAGCAGTTCTTCAGAGCCCTTGTGTTCGGCTCCGTCGTTTGGTGGGTAACAATGACCGGACTTACCGTGGGCGGGGCGGTTGTATACAACCTGGTGTCAGATGTCGTGGGAGGCCTTGAGATCGTCGTCCTCGAAGAGACCTATAACCCGACAATTGCGCCGGCCGCTCAGACTCCGGTTCTTCACCCTCCGGCCGATTACCGCAATGGGTTGTCACCCGACCAGGCCGACATTCCTACTGAGGAACACCAGGCCATCACGTAGCCGCCGCCTCGGCCATCACGAGACCCATTCCTGTCGCGGTCTTGAGATAATCGAGTGGTTGGTCCCAGACCGCCTTCGCCTCGCCATTCAATAGGCCGAGACCGGCTGCGAGGGCGATACCAGAAAGGAACAGAGACCGGTCAACGACGGTTATCTGGCGCTTCTTGGTGGTGACCATGCATCCAGCGTATTCGTTGTACGACTTTCCCAGCCCGACGCTGATTCCGTTCAGATTCAGCTCATCGACCTGGGTGGCTCCCAGCGGTTTGGCGAACCTAACCGAGGGGCCGGAGCCCTGCGGAGCGTCCGGGTGGGCGGCTGCAACGATGATGGGGTTCCGCTGACGTTTTGCGATAGCCGCCGCCAGGCCGACTACCGAGGCCCCCCAAACGACGACGCCTTCAGCGGCCTCGTCTCCGTCCCAGATGAGCGGGATCGAGTGTTTTCTGGCCTCATAAGGTGCCCGTGCACCTGAGCCAACGAGGACGTCGAGCCCATCAGCAGACCTCACGACCTCGAAATTGTTGCTCTTGGCCGGGCCGAGAACCACCAGCTCGTCCACGAGTGGATCTGCGGATAGGGAATGAGCTGCCCGCACCGAGGCTTCTCCACCGATCAGGACTCCGACTTTCACGATGGTTTGACTGGTTTCCAGTCGGGTTCCGGAGACTCGGGCGTCGGTGGACGTTTGAGCAACAACATCACGATCGCTGCCGCGGCTCCGAAAATGATTAGTGGCCTGACTCTGATCACCAACGCAGTCTATGGGCACTGGCGGCTATTGCAGCTTCGCCTGCGCGAACGGGCGCTAATCCGGGGTTTCGGCACTCAGGTCGGGGAGATTCGAGGTCGGCTGCGCTTCGATGCGATTGGCGTCACGGACCTCGTCTAGTGTTTGGAGCTAGTGCATCACGGGAAATGAGGGGCGATGGTCAGATTCAGGAGGGATCCGTCGGGTCCCGGTTCAGTGATCGATCGACGCGGCGCCGGTGGCATGTCCGGTGGCGGCGGTTTGATGAAGATGGGTGCTGGTGGCGGCGGAATCGTCGCTCTTGTGCTGATTCTCATCACCTTGTTCACCGGAAACTCTGATATCGGTGGCCTGGTCAATTCGCTCGCTCCGGCCGACCAACCAGCTGCCGCGTCGCCATTGGACCCCAGCACGGATCCCGACGCCGATCTCGTAGCCTTCCTCGAAGATGTCCTTCAAGACTCCCAGGGCATGTGGCAAACCATGTTCGACGACTCGGGTATCCCCTATACGCCGACCAACCTCGTGGTCTTCAGCGGGTCCACCCAATCGGCGTGTGGTGGAGCCGTTGCGCAATCTGGACCGCACTACTGCCCTGTCGACCAACTGGTCTACGTAGATCTCGACTTCCTGGAGACGCTACAAAGAGAATTTGGCGCTGCGGGCGACACGGCACAGGCCTACATCCTCGCCCACGAGATAGGGCATCACGTTCAAAACCAGCTGGGAGTCATCAACGAAGTCAACCAGATCCAGCAGTCCGATCCGGGGCGGGCCAATGAGGCGAGCGTGTCGCTGGAGCTTCAGGCCGATTGCTTCGCTGGTGTGTGGTTATCCACGATTCGCACCGGCACCTCCGCAGCAGTCTTTGATGACAACGATCTGCAGGAGGCCCTCAACGCTGCTCAGGCGGTCGGAGACGATGCCATCCAGCAACAGACCACCGGTCAGGTCAACCCAGAATCGTTCACTCATGGCACCGCCGAGCAACGCTATAACTGGTTGAAAACAGGGTTCGAGACGGGCCAACCTGAGGCTTGCGACACCTTTTAGCCCGCCTGGCGGGGCGTCCTTCCCCTCCTCCGGCGTAGAGTCCCTGGAATAGCCGGCGGAATCGTTCTGCGAATGGTTGAAGGAGGAGACATGACCGAAGAAATGGGTGGGACTGGAAAAGCCCCCGAGCCAGAGATGCCGGTAGGACCCGTTCAGGGTGCACCGATGGCGATGCCAGCGTCGTCGAAAACGACGCCCGAGTCGATGATGATGATCGGGGCGGCGGTGATTCTCGGCGGTTGGTTGCTGTTCAGCATAATTCTCGACAGTTACGGTTCGAACTGGACGGTGTTGGTCCTGTCGGCGTTGATTTTGGCGCTGGTGATGGGCAAGGGGGATCTATTCGAGAACCTGGCCACCAAGGCGACGCTGCTCAAGGTGGCTGGATATGCGATCGGTGCTTTTGCGGTCATCGAGCTGATCTGGGATATTCGCTTCGCCGCTCTCTACCTTGACTCATTCATAGAGATCCTCGGCGCGCTGGCTTTGTTTGGTGGATCGGCAATGGTTTTTATGGGAGCCCGTTCCATCGGCGACTAGCGGTGAAGGGTCTACCACCCGCCCGAACAGTTCTGTGAACCGTTTCTGCGGCCTCGCCACCAAAACCCTTCACAGATCGGAAAACAGGACATGAAACTGGCCGGGGTCACCCGGATGACCCGTTCGGCGAGTCCGAAGTATCCGTCGGTGCGAAACGCTCTAATCGGGGCCTTGGCGGCTGGCGTTGTCGGGTTCGCCTATGACTTCATAGTCAATGACAGCATCGGCCTGATCGATTCTGCATCGGTTGCGGTGGTCGCCTTCCTTGGTTGGGCGATCGCCCGGGAAATCGATCCCGACTACCCCTCTTCCGGCCCAGTCGCCTTGGCGGGCGCAGGACTCTTGGCTATTTGGACGCACCCACATTTACTGCTGTCCGCGGTGGCCCTCGGCGCGGTGCGTCTCCTGGTAGGCACCGTGGGTGGTGGAGGTCCAACCACCGTCGACCTCTTCGTACTCGTCGGGATGGCCGGCTACGCAGGTTGGCAAGTCGACGGATGGGCTATTGCCGTGATCATCGTCGTGGGAATCATGGTTGCCGCCGGACCGAAAAGTTGGCCGTGGGCGCTGGCCGCGGCAAGTCTGGCAACTGCCGGAGCCCTGTTATCGAGCGACAGAGTCGACCCGGGTGATGAGTCGGCGAGAATCCTCGCTTACCCCGTGCTCTTTATTATGGCAGTTCTCCTCGCTCTCCCGATCACCACGAATTCCGTCAGCGACATCGGTAAACGGCCTCTCGATTCCCGGCGACTGCGGGCGGCCCGGATCCTCGCGGCGATTGCAGTGGCCGCTTCGGCTGTCGTGAGCGACGTCTACGGTCTTACCAACCTCGGACCCCTGACAGCTGCCGTGTTCTCCGCAGCGATCGCCGTACCGTTCACCAGGAGGCAAAGCTCCGCTTTGTGAAACGTTCTTCCGGCCTCATCACCAAAACCGTTCACTAAAGGAACATCAGGGTTTTGGGGGCACCGGGAAGACAGAGGCGCGATAATTCCGCCGCCAACAGACATTGGAGGAAACGTGGAAGTCGTACCGTCTGGCGTTCGAAACTTGTTCCGGGCCGCCTTGATAATTTTCGTTATCACCGTGGTCATCGGGATCCTCAACGGGACCGATGTTTGGGACCCACCTCACAGCACCTTGCTCACCCATGTCCACGCCGGAACCCTCGGCTGGATAACCCTTTCCGTTTTCGCCGCGACGATATGGATGTTTGGCGACAGTTCGGACCCGAGTTCGGGACGACTCGCCACATTCTCCATCGTGGCAATGAGCCTCTATGTTTTCGCTTTTTGGTCGGGGGACATCTTCAACACCACCGAGAGTATCCAACGACCGATTGGAGGGACACTGGCCTTCATCGCCATCGTCTGGATGACGGTGTGGGTGTTTCGTCAAAAGAAGGGGGAGAGCTACAACGTCGCCGAATTCGGCATGGCTCTCGCCATCCTCTTCCTGCTTCTAGGAGCGATTCTCGGTGTGCTTCTCGGTCTGCAGTTAGCTGACGTTCAGGTTGTGTCCGGGGAGGCCGGGACGCGTTTAGGTGACGCCCACCCTGCCGCCATGGTCATCGGATATGTCGTGCTCGCCATGTTGGCAATCCTGGAGTGGAGGTTCCGGGGCTCTGATGGACCGACTCTGGGCGAGGCGAAGCCTGGCGTGGTCCAGATGGTACTCATGTTCCTTGCCGGCCTGTTTGGAATGCTCGGCCTTCTCCTCGATATCCAGGGACTTCTCATGATCAGCACGCCCTTCCAGGTCATCGGGCTCGTGATTTTTCTTTGGAGGATGCGGAAGGACCTGGCACCTTCGCAATGGGCCGGAGACATGTCGGGAGTTTTTCTTCGGACGGCGGCACTCGGCCTGGTAGTCGCTGTGGTCTTCACGGCCATCGTGGTCAACAAGTTCATCGCCCTGGGTGACGACACCAGTGACGAGGCATTCGAGGCGATACTTCCCTACCTCCTCGCCCTCGATCACACCACATTCATCCTGGTCGTGACAAACGTGATTTTCGGGTTGCTCGCAGTTTCGTCCGTGGTTTCTGAGGCTTCGAACAAGATCATCTATTACGGGGTGAACATCGGGGCTGTCGGATTCATTGTCGGCCTGGTTGGCGAGAACAGCACTCTGAAGCGGATCTTCACCCCGATCCTGGGTCTCACAATCCTGTACGGGATCTACATGCACCTCGTCACCAAACCGGCGATGAGCACAAAGGAGTCCGCGGCGGCCACTTGAAAATCGTCGTACGCTCTTTCGACTCATTGCCCGCGTAGCCGACCGGGCTCTAGTCTGCTTCCGAGTCGAGGGTGCCGCGCATAGCCGCCACCTCGGATCTGCTGGCAACTCCCAGCTTGGACAGGACTGCCGAGACGTGGTGTTCGGCCGTTTTCACCGAGATGAAGAGACGGGTCGCGATCTCGGCATTGCTCAACCCCAATTGGAGAAGTCCCATGACTTCGGCCTGGCGCGAGGTGAGGCCGGCTGGATGGTCCTTGGTCGATCGCCTCGGCCCTGTCGGTATCGAGGTGATTCCCCGGACACGCAGAATTCTCCTTAGCCACTTGCCGGCCGGACGCGCTCCGAGGCGGTCGAAGATCTCCAGAGCGGAAAGCCTGGCATCGGTGTCCCCGAAGGAGAGGGCGAGAGCCTGTTCATACGGACAGCCAACCTCCTCCCACTCCTGCGCAGCCCGAGTCCAGTCGCCGCTGATCATGAGAGCGAATGGCCCGGCGGCGCCGGCAGGTATCTCTTCGAGACCGCCCGCCATCCACATCCAGAATGCCACTTCACCCTTGCCCCATGCGGAGTCGGTTTCGAATACTCGCTCGCTGAATTCCCTCAGGACTTCTAGCGCCCTCTTGTTTTCACCTTGTAACCAGTGCCACTCGCTGAGTGCGCTGACCGGTGCCCAGACGTGTTGCAGAGTTCCGTGGCGGCCTAGATCTATGGCCTGGGTAAGGGGGAGGACACCCCCCGGCTCTCCACGTCTGACCCTGACCCTGCCGATTGTCCCCAGAGCGGTGACCGGAACGATGCGAGCGGATCGTGTTCCTCCAGAGGCAACGCTGCCCGCCAATTCGATTGCCTCTTGCCAATAGCCTTGTTCACACTTGATCCTCGCCTTCCAGGCGATCGAATAGGCGACCAGGTAGTCCTCGTCCATTTCTCTGCCGACGGCGATCGATTGGTCGAGCCAGTCGAGAGCCCGGCCGTAGATCCTGACC
>DATDCF010000032.1:0-17852 GCA_036524475.1 Acidimicrobiia bacterium
AATCCTACCCCCTCCACCATCAGTAGCAAGCCGGACGAGACGGACGTGGCCGCGGGCGGGTGTAGCTCAATGGTAGAGCTCCAGCCTTCCAAGCTGGTGGTGAGGGTTCGATTCCCTTCACCCGCTCGAATGGGTCGCCCATCGGGGTGGCATGTCCAGCCTCAAGCCCTCGTAGCTCAACTGGATAGAGCAACGGACTTCTAATCCGTAGGTTGGGGGTTCAAGTCCTCCCGAGGGCGCTGGTGTTGACACACCAGAGATGGTGGCCCATTCACCAACATGGTGGCCGTAGCTCAGTCTGGTAGAGCACCTGGTTGTGGTCCAGGATGTCGCGGGTTCGAACCCCGTCGGTCACCCCACCGTCGCCGCCCGGTTTATTCCGGGCGGCCGCGCAACGCAAGCCAATATCTAGGAAAACATGCCCACAACCGTCACCGAGGTCGGTCCATTCGAGCGGATGGTCAACCTCCACATCTCCGAAGCGGAGATCGCCGCCGGCAAATCTGCCGCCGCCCGTCGTCTCTCCAACGATCTCAAGTTAAAAGGATTCCGCCCCGGTCGGGCACCCGCACCGGTGGTCGAGGCTGCAGTCGGATCGGCCCGGCTCCGTCAGGAAACCATTGACGATCTGATCAACCCCGCCCTGTCTGCCTTCCTCACCGAGGAAGCGATCAACCCGGCCGTTTCCCCGCAGATGGAGAAGCTCGATGAGGTCGATGGGGGAGTTGATGTTGCCGTCCGGGTCACCCTGTGGCCGGAAATCGCAGTTCCCAACTACAAAGACCGAAACATCGAAGTCGAGTCGCCCGAAGTCACCGACGAGGACATGCAAACCCAGCTGACCCGGATGCTGGAGCAGTTCGGGACCGTCGAGGAGGTCGAACGCCCCGCCGCCAGCGGTGACTTCGTGAGTATCGACATCGAAGCAGACAAGGACGGGGAGCCTATCGATGAAGCCAGGGCGGCAGACCTCCTCTACGAACTGGGATCGGCGTTGTTTGTCGAGGGGATCGACGACGAACTCGTCGGCGCCTCAGCAGGCGACATCGTCCAGTTCGATGCGCCGCTTCCTGTCGGGTTCGAGATGGCTGGAGAGGTTGTCTCCTTCACCGTCACCGTTCAAGAAGTGAAGGAGCGAATTCTTCCCGAGCTAAACGATGCGTGGGTTGAAGAGAACACCGAATTCGAAACGGTCGAAGAACTCACCCGAGAACTCCGGGAACGTCTGGCGGATGCCAAGCTCCAGGCGGTGTCCAGGCAATACGCCGACCTCGCTCTGAGCACGCTTCGCGACCAGATTGAAATCGACCTTCCCGATGCCCTCATTCGCGCCGAGATGGACAATCACCTTCACCGGTTTGTCCACCGTCTCGAGGAGAGCGAACTGACTCTCGACGATTACTTCCAGGCTTCGGGCGTCGATCAGGCCGATTTCCTCGCCGACCTGCGCGAGCAGGCACTTCTGTCGCTGAAAAACCAGCTCGTGCTGGAAGCGGTGGCCGACGCCGAGGGCATCCAGGTCACTCCCGAGGACATGTCGGCGGTGATTCAGAGCTTTGCCGCCCAGTCGGGCGACCCGGTGGCATATATTCGGGCTTTTCAACAAAGCGGCCAGGAATTGGCACTGGCCAGTGATATTCTGCGTAACAGAGCCATGGACGCCATTCTCAGATCGGCCCAACCGGTCGATGAGAACGGAGTGCCCGTCGATCTGAAATTGCAAGTGAGTGAAGTCGAAGCGGAGTTTGTGGAGGCGGAAGTAGTTGAAGGCGAGATTCTCGAGGAGGGAATCGTCGAAGCTGACACCGAAGACCCTGTCTCATCGCCGACCGCGGAGGAAGAAGAATGACAACCGAGAACTATCCACAAAACTACGTCGTCCCCACGGTTTTCGAGCAAACCAGTCGCGGTGAGCGCTACTTCGACATCTACAGCCGGCTTCTCAAGGACCGCATCATCTTCCTCGGAACCCCGATCGATGACACGATCGCCAACCTGATCATGGCCCAGCTGCTCCACCTCGAGTCCGAGGACCCGGACAAGGACATCTTCCTCTACATCAACTCACCGGGTGGCTCGATAACCTCGCTTTTCGCGATCTACGACACCATGCAATACATCAAGCCCGACGTGAGCACGGTTTGCATGGGAATGGCCGCTTCAGCAGCAGCAGTGATCCTCGCCGGCGGGGCCAAGGGCAAGCGATTCTCCCTTCCGCACGCTCGCATCATGTTGCATCAGCCTCACGGAGGCGCTCAGGGTCAGGCAAGTGACATCGAAATCCAGGCAAAGCTCATCGTCCAGATGCGGGAGCAGCTCAACGAGATCCTCGCCGACCACACCGGCCAGGACCTTTCCAAAATCGCTCTCGACACCGAACGCGACTACTGGATGCTCGCCGGGGAAGCCAAGGAATACGGGGTCGTCGACGGATTACTCACGCGACGCGAGCTTGCTGCGGTAGCCTCCAAGTAGATGGCACGACTCGGTGACGGTGGAGAACTGCTGAAATGCAGTTTCTGCGGTAAATCTCAGAAGCAAGTCAAAAAGCTGATCGCAGGTCCGGGCGTTTACGTCTGCGACGAATGTATCGAACTCTGCAATGAGATCATCGCCGAGGAGTTCTCGGCGACCGAAGAAGTCACCTTCACAGAGTTGCCCAAACCGGCCGAGATCAAGGCCTACCTCGACGACTACGTCGTCAAGCAGGAGGACGCCAAGAAGAAGCTTTCGGTGGCGGTTTACAACCATTACAAGCGAATTCGCTCCGGGGATATCGCCCGCGACGTCGAACTGCAAAAGTCGAACATCTTGCTGATCGGCCCCACCGGGAGTGGCAAGACGCTTCTCGCTCAGACCCTCGCCCGTCAACTGAACGTTCCGTTCGCCATTGCCGACGCGACGAGCCTGACGGAGGCAGGATACGTCGGTGAGGACGTCGAGAACATCCTGCTCAAATTGCTTCAGGCCGCCGACTACGACGTCAACCGGGCCCAGCAAGGCATCATCTACATCGACGAGATCGACAAGGTCTCCCGGAAGGCCGAGAATCCCTCGATCACCCGCGATGTGTCAGGCGAGGGTGTGCAACAGGCACTGCTCAAGATCCTGGAGGGAACCATCGCCTCCGTTCCGCCCCAGGGAGGGCGAAAACATCCTCATCAAGAGTTCATCCAACTCGACACCTCAAACGTCCTGTTCATCTGCGCAGGAGCTTTCGGCGGCCTGGAAGACATAATCGAGAATCGAATCGGCAACAGCGGTGTTGGATTCGGCGCCAACGTGCGGTCGCGCCACGACGGACGTGCCGGCGAGATGATGGCCCAGGTGATGCCGGAAGACCTGATGAAGTTCGGTCTCATCCCGGAATTCATCGGTCGCCTCCCGGTGAACGCCACCGTTCACGATCTCGACATGGAAGCCCTGATTCAGATTCTCACCGAGCCCAAGAACGCCCTCACCAAGCAGTACGCCCGGATGTTCGAGATGGATAATGTCGAGTTGGTCTTCACCCCCGACTCGCTCGAAGCGATCGCGGAGCAAGCCATCAAGCGGGGCACAGGCGCTCGCGGCCTCCGAGCCATCCTGGAAGAGGTATTGCTAAATACCATGTATGACCTGCCATCGCGTGATGATGTGGAGAGGGTGTTGATCGACCGCGAGGTCGTCTCCAACAAGGTCAACCCCACCCTGGTGCCGGTGCAACAACCCTCCACCGTAGAACCCACCGAACGCAGCGCCTGATCCGCCTGGAGATCGCGAAACAATGGGTCGTCCGACCCACAGAATCTTCCGCCAGTCACATATTGCCAATGTATGGTGGTGTCTAGTGCTTATTGCACGGGGCAAAGTCCTCATTGACAGAGAAGACTTACTCAGTAATGTTGTGGTTGTCGAACACGTAAAGTGGTCGTCGGCTGTAGAGGGCAAATGGGAGGCTCTGAAGCCAGATCTAAACACGGTCACCTTGATCTGGTGGAGCTAGTGGTGAGACCGGCCCATCCTAAAGAATGAAAAAGGATGGGAAGAAATAACATGAATGCGACCGCGGGTAACCGCTCGTCATTTCAACGCAGGCTGGCGTCGGTTTTCTTGGCGCTGGCCGTGATCGCGTCGCTGATGGCCGTTTATGCGCCGGTAGCCTCGGCATCGATCGACATAACGATTCCGATAACAACCCTGGTTCACGCGCAGCCGGGGTCATCGACGCTTCTGGCGTCGGTACCAACGGGAGACCAGGAGGGGTTGGAATGCTTCGTGACAGCCGAAGCGCAGAATCAGACCTCGGTCCATCCGAATAATGACCTCGTCGTAGCCTCCGGCGCACAGTCCGTCGTGTTGGAGAATGTCGAGAGCACACCCGGCGGAGTTGTCGAAGCAGATGGCACACTGACTCTCGGGCCTACCGTGACGGTGACGTTGATCATGGGGCCGGATCACGAGTTCTCGGCCGGAATCACGATCCTCATTGATTGCACACCCGGGTCAACGACTACCACGACCGAGGCGACAACAACAACTAGCGAAGCCACGACCACAACGACTGAGGCCACGACTACTACGACCGAGCCCACGACTACGACTACCACTGAGGCGACAACGACGACAACCGAAGCAACCACTACAACGACACTTCCTGTGGAAGTGGACTCGGCATCGATAGCGGTCACCAAGACTGCCGGAGTTGAGTCGGTTGAGGCACCGGGCGAAAACGTCACCTTCACAGTGGTGATCGCCAATGAGTCGGAGACCGCATCGGTGACTATCACATCGCTCGAGGACGATGTGTATGGCGTCCTGGCTGGAGACGAAGACTGCCAGGTCGGCACCGTACTGGCGCCACTCGACAGTTGTTCGTTCGACTTCGTCGGGTTCGTCGCTGGTGAGGACGGGGATGAGCACCACAACACGGTCACGGTGAATGGCGAAGACGACTCCCAGAATCCTGTCGGCGGTGACGACGACGCTACGGTCGATGTCCTCGGGACCGAAGTGTTAGCCGAAGAAGTGCTTCCGTTCACAGGAATCCAGACGGAGCTGTTGCTTGCTGCTGGTTTGTTCCTGCTGGCATCGGGTGTACTGATGCTCGACGTTCCCAGGAGCCGCGAAGAAGGCTGAGTTACCCCTCCAACTCGCTGATCGAGGAGCCCCGGGAGCTAGTCTCCCGGGGCCTTCGCTTATGAACTATCAAGAATCAGTCGAATATCTGGACCGGCATATCGGACATGGGGTGCGCCCCGGATTGGAGCGCATCACAAACCTGCTCTCTGCCATGGGCGACCCGCATCAGGGTTACCCGATCGTCCACATCGCCGGGACCAACGGCAAAACGTCGACATCGAGAATGACCACAGCTCTTCTGGTCGCTCACGGACTGGGCACTGGAACGTACACCTCGCCACATCTGGAGAAAATCCAGGAGCGATTCTCGGTAAATGGCCGATATTCCACCGAGAGAGAATTCGCATTGGCCATCACGGACACAGGCGTCTTCGCCGACCTCCTGGTGGAAAATGGCAATGAGCCCAACACATACTTCGAACTGACGACCGCTGGCGCGTTTGCATTCTTCTTGGAAAAGGCCGTAAATGCCGCTGTGCTGGAGGTAGGGCTTGGTGGCCGACTTGATGCCACGAACGTGGTGGACGCCGATGTCTGCGTCGTCACCGGCATCGGGATTGACCACACCGAGTTTCTTGGCAGTGATTTGCAGACCATTGCCCGTGAAAAGCTGGGCATCGTGGGACCAATGTCGATTCTGGTCACCGGGGACCTTCCTGAGGAGGCAGCAGATGCCGCAAACGAGAAGACGCGCGAACTCGGGATCCAACACCGGATTTTTGGTCGGGACTTTGGAATCGACTCATTGAGTCAGGGGGTTCGCGGCTGGACCGTGACCATCGATGGCGCCGAGACGACCTATCACGAACTGTTTTTGCCGGTTCACGGTCGTCATCAGATCCACAATCTGGCGGTCTCGATCGCTTCCGCCGAGGCGTTACTCGGAAAGCGCCTCGATGAGGAGGCCGTCCACGCAGCCTTGTCGACTTTGACACTTCCCGGTCGAATGGAACCGTTCGCAACTCGCCCGCTGGTTCTGCTCGACGGGGCTCACAACGCCGATGGTATTGCCACGCTGGCCGACTCATTGAGAGAGGAGTACCCCACGACGAAGTGGCAGATCGTGCTCGGTGTGATGCGTGACAAAAACCGAGAACTCATGATCGAAGGACTCAAAGGACTCGCAGCCGGTTTTGTCTTGACCGCGCCACGATCGGATCGGGCAACCCCGACCGACGAGTTGGCCAAACTGGTAGCGGATACCGGGGTACCAACAATGGTTGCAGCAAGCCCTGAAGATGCCGTTGACATGGCGCGCGCCGAAGCGGGCACTGACAGCTCCGTGCTGGTGACAGGCTCTCTATATCTCGTCGGCGAGGTTCGTACCTATCTCTCGGCTAACTCTGGCTGAGGTCTCCCGAACCGTTACCATCGCGTCGATATGTCTCAAGAGAACACATTCATCATGGTTAAGCCCGACGGTGTTTCCCGTGGTCTGGTTGGAGAGGTGATTTCCCGATTCGAGCGGAAAGGTCTGAAGCTGGAGCAGATCAGAACTCTCACGATCAGCGAGGAAATAGCACGTGAGCATTACGCCGAACATGTCGATCGGTCCTTCTTTCCTGAACTGCTGGAATTCATCACCTCGGGGCCTGTCGTGGCCATGGAATGGTCCGGCGACTCTGCGGTGTCGGTTGCCCGGACGATGATGGGTGCCACCGATCCCAAGGAGTCGTCGCCGGGGACTCTCCGAGGAGACTTTGGCCTGGCGGTGACTCACAACCTGGTTCACGGCTCGGACAGTGTCGAGAGCGCCACACGGGAGCTAGCAATTTTCTTCGGTTGAGGACCATGATCAGGGGAAGTTTCGGGGGAGCGGGGAACTCGATTATCGCGGGTCTGCCGCGACGCGACATGGCAGAAGGTCGCCAGTGGCTATACACTGCACAGGTCCGCACAGGAGCGCTTTCCAGCTATGGCTGAATCCCTTCTTTCTTTTGCTGGCCAGGATATGGCCATTGACCTCGGAACGGCCAACACACTCGTTTATGTGCGTGGCGGTGGAATCGTGCTCAACGAGCCTTCTGTTGTCGCGATCAATTCGGTAACCGGAAAAGCCCTCGCCGTCGGAATGGAAGCCAAACGGATGATCGGCCGCACCCCGGCCTCGATCACGGCAATCCGACCGCTTAGGGACGGAGTGATCGCCGACTTCGACATCACTGAGAAAATGCTCCGGTACTTCATCCAGAAGGTCCACCGTCGTAAGTGGGCCCGCCCCCGAATCGTTATCTGTGTCCCGTCCGGTATCACTCCAGTCGAACGTCGGGCGGTTGAGGAAGCGGCGTACCATGCCGGAGCAAGACGTGCTTACACGATCGAGGAGCCGATGGCGGCTGCGATCGGTGCCGGCCTACCCATCGGAGAGCCAGCCGGTTCGATGATCGTGGACATCGGTGGTGGGACCACCGAAGTTGCCGTTATCTCACTTGGCGGCATTGTCGTTTCCCGGAGTATCAGGGTGGGTGGCGATGAGTTGGACACGGCGATCATCGACTGGATCAAGAAGGAATACAACGTCCTGGTCGGTGAACGGACCGCCGAGCAGCTGAAAATGGCGGTAGGGTCGGCATGGCCGTACACCGAGGAGCCCTCTGCCGAGGTTCGCGGGCGTGACCTGGTCACAGGTCTCCCCAAAACCATTTTGCTCTCGAGTCCGGAGATCCGTGAGGCGGTTGAGGAGCCGACTCAGGCGATCGTTGACGCAGTGAAGTACACCCTGGACAAGACGCCGCCGGAGCTTGCCGCGGACATTGTCGAGCGTGGAATTGTGCTCACCGGAGGAGGAGCGCTGCTCGTGGGGCTCGATCATCGACTCGCCCACGAGACTGGAATGCCGATTGTGACTGCAGCTAAACCGTTGCAGTCGGTGGTGATTGGTTCGGGGAAATGCCTGGAGGAGTTCGACACGCTGCAGAGCGTGCTGGTGTCGTCATCCCGGCCATGATTTTCCCTATCCACACCGCCCCATGCTGACCCGAGACCGCGCACCACGTTCCGACCGGGCCATGCCCACATTCATAACCCTTGTGGTGTTGGGCATCCTCCTGATGACTTTTCACGTCCGGCTCGACGGCGGCGGAGTGATCGGGGTGATGCGGAACGGGGCGCAGGCGATTGTCTCGCCGTTGCAGCGAGGAGCGTCCTATGTCGTCAATCCGATCGCCGATGCTATTGATAGTTTGGGGAACATCGCCGGGCTTCGTGAAGAGAATCGTGCGCTTGCCGCAGCCCTGGAGGACAAGGAGGCACAACTCATTGCGGTCCAAAGCCAGCTCGCCCGGCTCGAGCTCTTCGAAGAGCTCTACGGTCTCCACACGGCCGGCACCGACATAGGGCGGACTGTGGCCAATGTGATCGGGCGCCCCGATCCTTTCGACGTCGGAATGACGATCGACCGGGGCTCGATACATGGCATCGCCGTGGGGCAGCCGGTGATCGACCCGAGCGGATACGTTGTTGGCACTGTCTCGAGCGTGACCGCTTTCAGCGCCACGATTGTCCCGATCACGGCTTCGCGGGAAGGTGTTCGGGTTCTTGTCGGGCAGCAGATCGGAACACTGACGTCTCAGATCAATTCTGCCGAGATGAGACTCGACGTCCGTGATGCAAGGGAGCCGGTGTTCGCGGGTGACCGTATCGTGACATCAGCTGCCAGTGTTTCGTTTCCAGCTGGTCTTCCGGTCGGGGAGGTTTTCTCTGACGCGGGAGTTGAAGCAACTTCTATCAACACAACGGCCGTCCTGTATACGAATTTCGACACCCTTCAGATCGTGATCGTGCTGGCATGGCCGGCCGATCCTGTGTCGGCGGGCGGACAGGATCCCGTGCCTGAAGTGACGACGACCGTTGACCCGAATACCACGACCACTAGCGGCACCACCACGACAGGTGGGGGCTGAGTTGAGAGCCCGAACCTTCGCTGCGGTCGTCCTGGTCGTAGTCGCAGCGGTAGTTATCCAGACGACCCTGTTCGGGCGGGTGCGGGTGATCACCCCCGACCTCGTTCTGCTGGTTTCGATCCTTCTCGCCCTCACCAGGATCCGACCCGAAGTAGTACTCGGTATCGCATTTACCTCCGGGTTGGCGATCGACCTCCTCGGGTCATCGCTGCTCGGCTTGAGAGCGATCGTTTTTACCACGGCTGCCTTTATCGCCATCCGGACGCGGGAAAGGGCTGACATCGGGAGGATCGCAACTGCGATCTGGGCGGGGCTCATCTCACTCGTGGCGGTCCTTTTGTTGGTCCTCCTCGCCACACTGTTCGGCCAGTCGAGCATTCTCGGCGAGCATGTCGCCACCAGGCTGCTGACCGTTCCGCTCGCCAATGCACTGATCGCCTTTTTTGTTGCTCCGGCCCTTGTTCGGGTTGTAGACCAGGACCCGGCCGCCCTGAGGTACTCGTAATGGGCCGGCTATGAAGTTCGCAGTGCGCCTCACCAGCCTCGGGGTCGTCTTTGTGACGATGTTCGCCATCGTTGGCCTTCGACTGTGGTTTGTCCAGGTTGCCGAGGGCCCCGCGCTAGCCGAGCAGGCTGAAGAGCTGACCTGGATTTCGAAGTCGTCCTATGCGCCGCGCGGGGATATCTACGACAGCCAAGGCAGGCAATTGGTGACGAGCCGTTTGGTGCCTGCGGTTGTCGTCGACAGGACGTTTGTCCAGCCCGAGCAGCGCGATGACCTCATCCAAAATCTGTCAGCCATCATCGGGATGGCCCCGGACGAGCTGGACACGTTGTACGAAAAGGCGGGAACCAACGGACGTTTCCAGGTGGCGACCGTCTCCGCCGAAACCTCTTCCCGGATCAGTGAGAGACTCGACATCCTCCCCGGGGTCGAAGTCGTCGATGTGCCGGAGCGGGTCTATCTGGTCGGGCCGACGATGGCCCACGTCATCGGGCATCTCGGTCTACCTGATAAGTCCGACACCGACGCCAGGCCCGAACTCGATCCGAGCGTCCGAATCGGGAAGCTGGGTGTTGAGCGGATTTACGACGAGATCCTGGAGGGAACACCCGGCGGGATCGAGTATCGGGTTCGGGAGAGCGAAATAATCGACGAGCGGCCTGGCACCGAGCCGCTCCCCGGTAGCTCGATCTATCTCACGCTCGATCTCGAGCTTCAGGATGTGGTGGAAATGGCCGTCGAAGAAGGTGTTGCCCTGTCCAACCAGGTGAAGGACGCCGAGCGCGCCGCCGGCGAGGAGATCTTCAACGAGACAGTCCGGGGTGCGGCCGTCGTCCTCGATGCCAAGACGTTCGAGGTACTCGGAATCTCCTCGTACCCCGATTTTGACCCCCAACTCTTCGTTACCGGTCTTCCCGCCGAGACGTTCGCCCAACTCCAGGACATCCAGGCCTTCAACAACCTGGCCATTTCAGGTCTCTACCCGCCCGCATCGACTTTCAAGGCGATCACCTACACGGTGAAGGAGGAGGAGGATCTTCCCCTGCCCAATCCCGACGACGTCGAGGGTGTCGACATCGCAAATCAGCAGGTCCACTGTGATGGAACACTGTTCCTGGACGCCAATGCCGACGTCGGCTCCGGGAACAAGAAAACCGACTGGTACAACCCTCGTGACCTTGGATGGCTCGACATACACGGAGCGCTGGAGAACTCGTGCAACATATTCTTCTGGAACGTCGCCCTTGGAACATGGCGGGAATATCAGAAGACCCCGAGGGAGAATGTGATCCAGGATTGGGCGAAGGCGTTGGGATACGGATCGATCACCGGTATCGACCTAACCGGCGAGGCCGCCGGAATCGTCCCGACCCGGGAGCTCTTCGAGGAGTGGAAGCTATTCCAGCTGGATAACCCGGATTTGCCACCTCGTCTCGAACCAACCCGTCTCGAGCTCGACAGCCCCTGGCTCGGTGGAGACTTGCTCGACTTTGCCATCGGCCAGGGCGCATTCGTGGCGACACCGCTCCAGGTCGCCGTTTCTTACGCCGCCCTGGCGAACGGGGGAACTGTCATCGAACCGCGCGTGGTCAAAGCGATTCAGGCTCCAGGCGGAACACCCGAGCCGATCGAAAGCGGCCAGGTCCGCCATGTCGAGATCTCCGAAGCGACCCGTCAAGCGCTCCTCCAGGATCTCAATCGCGTCGTCACTACGGGCACGGCGTCGACTGCGTTCGTCGACTTCGGCCCCGGGCTCGACCAGGTAGGCGGGAAGACGGGCACCGGCCAGGCCGGTAGAAACAAAGACAACCACGCTTGGTTCGCTGCCGTGGCGCCAATCGATGACCCTCAATATGTGGTGGTTGTCCTCATCGATGAAGGCGGGGCGGGGAGTCGCGTCGCGGCACCGGTGGCGCGGCATATCCTTCAATATCTGATGGGTAACGAACCAACTCCGATCGTGGCCGGGGCGGACGCCGACTGATGGCAGTTCTCAGTCGAATCCGCGAGGTCGCTGTCGTCCGGAGGGGGACTAACTCGGACAAGATCTTGATGGGCACGATGGTCGTCCTCAGCGGTCTCGGCTTGCTTATGATCTACTCGGCCACCAAGAACAATGGTTCCTTCTCCATGGAGCGCCAGATGATCTTCGTCGCCGCGGGAGTCATCCTCTACTTCGTCGTATCCAACATCGACTACCGGGAGTATCGGGGTTGGGTCCCGATCGCGTCCGGGATCATCCTGGTCCTGTTGGTGGCCGTATTCGCTTTTGATCCGATCGCGAATGTGCAGCGCTGGATCCCGCTCGGCTTTTTCAACCTCCAACCGGCGGAGTTTGCCAAGGTGGTAGTCATCATCGCCCTTGCCAGTCTCCTCGCGCCGCCCGTCCGTGGTGAAATCGAAAGGCGACAACTGACCTGGGTCAAGATCGGCCAGGCCATCTTGATCGTGGCAATCCCTGGATATCTGATCCTCAAGGAACCTGATCTCGGCACGGCGTTGGTATTCGGCTTTGTCCTTTACATGATGCTTTTCGCTGCTGGAGGGACCTGGCGCCAGATGTCGATCCTGGGAGTCGGGGGAGTGTTAGCGGCGCTGGCTATGTGGCAATTTAACTTCCTCGAGGAATACCAGAAGAACCGGGTGCTGATCCTCTTCGATCCCAATGTCGATCCGCTGGGTGACGGGTACAACCTCATCCAATCCAAGCTGGCGATTGGCTCGGGCCAGCTATTCGGGTCCGGGTTATTCAACGGGACCCAAACCAACTTCGAGTATGTGCCCGAACAAGAGACGGACTTCATCTTCACAGCTGTTGGCGAGCAGTTGGGATTCATTGGTGCGCTCCTCGTGTTGATCGCCTTCACAGTGATCATCTGGCGGCTGCTGGTAATTGCGGTCAATGCGCGTGACCGTTTTGGCGCCCTCATCGCAGTTGGCATCGCGGCCATGGTGGTCTTCCACGTTTTCGTCAACATCGGTATGACCGTCGGGATCATGCCCATCACCGGTGTGCCACTGCCGTTCCTCTCCCAGGGTGGATCGTTCTATATGGCCATGACTCTGTCTCTTGGAATCGCCAATTCGATCTGGTTGCTGCGGACCCCGGTCCCTGGCGAAAACCAACTCACCTAGCGACGAATTCTTTCGCTCGCCCCGGTCCCAATTGGGTGAATCCGTTACTCTCGCTGGACATGTACCGCAGGAGTCAAGAGGGGTGGGTCGAGGTCATCTGTGGCCCGATGTTCTCGGGAAAGAGTGAAGAGCTCATCAGGAGGGTCACCCGGTCTGAGATCGCCCGGATCCCGGTCCAGACTTTCAAACCACAATTGGACGATCGCTACGCCGACACAGAAGTGGTAAGCCATTCCAGGCTGAGCGTGTCGGCGATCCCGGTTGAGGACTCGGGGCAGTTACTTCGTGCTGTCGAAGACAAGACCGAGGTAATCGGGATCGATGAAGGTCAATTCTTTGACATCGGATTGGTGGATGTGGTCGAGGCGCTTGCCCGAGCCGGGAAACAGGTGATAATTGCCGGGCTCGACACCGACTACCTCCGGCGACCGTTCGAACCCATTCCGATGCTGTGCGATCGTGCCGAGTACGTCACCAAGGTGCTTGCCGTCTGCCACCGGTGCGGCGGTCCTGGCATGTACACCCAGCGGATCGTGACATCCGATGATCTCGTGGTGCTCGGTGCCCAAGGGGCCTATGAGGCCCGATGCCGTCGGTGCTACGACCCCTCTGAGCCCGAGCAACTCTCCCTGGCGGCGGAATAACACGCTGAGTGGCCAGGGTTGGCGTTCTATCCCCGGAAAGTGCCACATGTGGCACTGTGTTCCGTCGGAACGCGATTGTGGGTGCGGGGTATGAGATCTTTTCGTGGTAATCTGGGTCAACCAGTTCGGTATCCCATATCAGGGAGTTCCCCGGTGATTTCTATCGCCCCCCGACATTTGAACATCGCTGAGTCAGATCCTGACTCACTTGGTGGGGGTCTGGTTTCGTCTTTAGGTGTCGCCAATCCCCTCAGGAAATGGGACCGCAGCGTCACCTCTAATGCAAACTCTCAGAGGAGTGAGATTCATGGCTCTATTTCGTCGAAAGAGCCCCGAGATCATTCGGAAATCCTCGGATCAGGGGATTATCGAAGAACGGAAAACCGTAACGGTCAAAGGGCAAAAGGTTGAAGTCCGTCGGGTAGAAACCGCTACGGTTGACTCCCGGGCACAGAAAAAAAAGCGCACCAAAGAACCACGGAACCGTAACAACAATCGAAACGGCGTCACGACCAGCCGTACCCGGTCGCGACGTCCGATCGATGAAGAGATCATTCTCCCCACCGAGACAGCGCGCAAGCAGATGCTGGTCAAGGTCAGGGGGGATCAAACCCAGGTCGTGATACTGGAAGGCCCGGTCCTGGTCGAGCACTATGTCGCCCGAGATAGCTCTGACTCCGTTGCCGGGAACATCTATCTGGGTAAGACACGCAACGTCCTACCCGGGATGGAGGCGGCTTTCCTCGATTTCGGTGTCGCCAAAAACGGGGTCCTCTACGCCTCGGACGTTTCGGTTGACGGCGTTTCCAACGGCAAGGCCCGAAAGCGCATCGAGCAAGTCCTCAAAGAAGGCGACGAAGTCCTGGTCCAGGTGACCAAGGACGCCATGGGGGCCAAAGGCGCCCGGCTCACCGGGATGCCTTCACTACCAGGTCGTTATCTCGTTTTGGTACCGGAGTCGGACAGCGTCGGCATCAGCCGTCGGCTCCCCGATGAAGATCGCACCCGACTCCGCGACGTAATCAACAAGGTTCGTCCCCAGGGGTTTGGTGTGATCGTGCGGACCGCAGCGCTTCACGCTTCCGCAGAAGAATTGGCCGCTGACATTGCGAGACTGGTCAAACAGTGGGACACCATCGTGGTCCAATCCAAAGAGGGAGGCGCTCCCCGGTTGATTCATCGCGAGCCCGAACTGCTCATCAAAGTCATCAGGGAGCATTTCACAGCTGACTTTCGCAAGCTGCTCATTGACAACAAGTCGGCCCATGACAAGGTCATCGACTATCTCCGGTCTACCGCCCCCGACCTGGTCTCCAAAGTGCAACTCTATGAGGATGACACGGTCCTCTTCGAGCGGTATCACGTCGATGACCAGCTCAAAAAGGCCCTCGATCGGAGGGTCTACCTTCCCTCAGGTGGCCATCTCGTCGTTGATCGCACCGAAGCTCTCACGGTAATCGACGTCAACACCGGCAAGTTTGTCGGCTCCTCCACTCTCGAGGAAACGGTCAAACAGAACAACCTTGAGGCCGCAGAGGAGATCGGACGACAACTCCGCCTTCGCGACATCGGTGGCATCATCGTCATCGACTTCATCGATATGGAGTCGATCGCCAATCAGCAGGCTGTGATCAGGCGGCTCAAGGAAACGCTCGCTCGGGACAAGACCCGTACCCAGGTCTTTGACGTCTCCCACCTCGGTTTGGTCGAAATGACGAGGAAGAACGTATCGGCTGGACTGCTCGAGCAATTCTCAACCAAGTGCGAACATTGTGAAGGTCGGGGTGTCATCATCAATGACCACGCCGGCGCACACGTCGAGTCAGCCGTAGAAGAGTACGACTGAGGATCGAACTTGCTCCGGTCTCCATCATCGGCCTGCGTATTTGCTCCGGTCTCCATCATCGGCCTGCGTATTCCTTTTGGTCTTGATGTGATGAACCGGTACCATTGCCACTCGATTCTCCCTTTTTAGAAGAGGTTTTCCTATGTATGCCATCATTCGCGCCGGCGGCAAGCAGGCCAAGGTGCGCTCTGGTGACGTGATCGACATCGAGCGTGTCAAAGGCGATGCAACCGAAATGACTTTCGAGCCTTTGCTGGTGGTCGACGACGACGGCAACGCCGTGTCGGACATCGCTGCCCTGGCCAAGGCCAGTGTCAGTGCCAAGGTGCTGGGCGAGTCGCACGGGCCCAAAATCGACATCTTCAAGTACAAGAACAAGACCGGCTACAGACGCCGTCAGGGCCATCGCCAGAAGTACACCAGAATCGAAATCACCGGAATCGAACTAGGCGGCTCGAAGAAGAAGGCTGCGGCACCCAAGAAAGACACGGCGCCGAAGAAAGCTGCGGCGTCCAAGACGGCCGCGGCGTCGAAGACAGCTTCAACAGCGAATAAGGAAGCCGCCGCCCCGAAAAAGGCCAAAGCTGCATCCGAGGAGGAATAGTCAATGTCTAAAACCAAAGCCGGCGGTTCTACCAAGAACGGGCGCGATTCGAAAGCCAAGAGACTCGGGCCAAAAGTATTCGACGGCGAGTTCGTTAACGCAGGTGCCGTCCTGGTACGGCAGCGTGGCACGAGGATTCATCCCGGTGAAAACGTCGGCAAGGGGAGCGATGACACTCTGTTCGCCTTGAATTCCGGGACGGTCAAGTACGGAACCCGCGCCAATCGTCGTCTCGTTAACGTCCTCTCTGAGTAGAAGTTAAGCCGGTCGTGTTCGTCGACCGAGTTCGGGTCAACCTCCGTGCCGGAAACGGCGGTGCGGGGGTTGTTTCGTTTGTGCGCTCCAAAGGGAAACCGAAGGGAAGGCCGATCGGCGGAAACGGGGGCCCCGGAGGTTCGATCATTCTCCGCGCAGATCCGTCGGTGGCCACCCTGCTCCGATATCAACGCAACCCCCACTACGCCGCCGGGGATGGCACTCATGGAGAGGGTGATCTCCGCCAGGGTGCGGGTGGGGCCGACCTGGTACTTCCGGTGCCGCTGGGCACCGTCGTCTACGACGACGAAGGCACCATGCTCGCCGACCTGGTGACAGCGGGTGAAGAAGTAATGGCGGTTGCCGGAGGAAGAGGCGGGCGTGGCAACGCAGCGTTCGTCAATCCGTCAAATCGGGCTCCCGCGATTGCGGAGCAGGGCGAGTATGGCCGGAACGAGTGGCTCGTAATGGAGATGCGGTTGCTCGCGGATGCCGCATTGATCGGGTTTCCCAACGCCGGGAAATCGACTTTCATATCCAAGGTCTCGGCGGCGAAACCGAAGATCGCCGACTATCCGTTTACAACCCTGCAACCGAATCTCGGCGTTGTCAGCTTCGATGGACGGGAATTCGTGCTCGCCGATATCCCGGGTCTGATCGAAGGCGCCGCGGGTGGCAGGGGTCTGGGGCACGAATTCCTCCGTCATGTGGAACGTGCCCGGGTCCTGGTCTTTTTGCTCGATCCATCGACCCTTCAGGAGCATGATCCTGAGTCCCAGCTGCGAATTCTGTCACGGGAGATCGCCGATTACTCCGAAGTACTTGCAGCTCGCCCCCGGGTCGTGCTGCTCAACAAGATCGACCTCGACGATTCGCGGGCGATGGATGGCGTGATGGGTGTCTCAGCCGTTACCGGCGACGGGATGAAGGAAGCTCTGCACGCTATCGCTGACCTGATCGAGACCGCCGAGAGGAGTGCTCCCGACCGCCGCGGCTATGTTCTCCACCGCCCCCTTGGCCCGGGATTCTCCATCAGCAAGGAAGGAGAAGGCTGGCGTGTATCCGGTCTCGCTGCAGAACGGGCGGTTGCCTTCGCCGACCTGACTATTTCGGAGGCTGCTGACATGGCTGCGCGGAGGCTGAGCCGGATTGGCGTCGACGAGGAATTGCGTTCCGCAGGTGCGCGCCCCGGCGATGAGGTGTGGATCGGCGATCTCAGCTTCGAGTTCCTCGCCGGCGACGAGGAGGAATGAGGTAAAGGGGTTTACCGGCGCCAGAGGTCCTTCGTGAACAGCACCAGGACCGGGAATAACTCGAGACGCCCGAGGATCATTAAACCTGACAGAAGAACCTTTCCGAGGCCGGGTATCGGCTGAAACGAACCCGCCGGTCCGATCAGGCCGAGCCCGGCTCCGACATTCCCCATGGAGGAAGCCACGGCGCTCGTCGCAGTTACCAGGTCGAGGCCTTCGGTGATGTTCGCGTCGATAAAAGCCAGCAGGAACGTCGATGTCATGAAAATAAGCATGTAGAAGAGAAAGAATGATTGAACGGCTTCGACGATCTCGGGCGGGATCGTTTTGCCGCCGAACCGTGTGCCAAAGACTCCCCGGGGCCGGACTATCCGGCGAACATCTGCGAAAGCAGCTTTAGCGAGCACGCCGACGCGAAAAGTTTTGATTGCGCCCGAAGTGGAACCGGCCATGCCACCAAGGAACATGAGTCCAATGAGAGTGATCTGCAACGTCGGGCGCCACAGGCCAATGTCGGCGGTGGTGAAGCCGGTGCCCGTTGCCACCGAGATCGCGTTGAAGGCACCAAGACGGATGGCCTCGGCTGA
>DATDCF010000033.1:0-5242 GCA_036524475.1 Acidimicrobiia bacterium
AAAGTCGGGCGTGGTCCGGCCCACCTTGATGTTCGCTTTGACCAGGCCTCTCACCCCATATGAGACAAGGAGAGCCTGCACCTCGCCGAGAATCCTCTTCTCATCAGCATCGGGAGCGACTCTAAGACTGATAGCACCGGAATCTCCGGTCAGATCGATGGCAACGGTATCGACGCCGCGTATGTCCTGGAGACGGGAAATCAGACCCGGATTCATGCAAATTCCCGCATCGATCGCCGCCATGCGAGGAACTCGCGAAGGTCATCGTTCGTTGTTTCCGACATGGCTTTGCCATAGGCGGTATGAACTCTCCAGTGGAGATAGTCAGCGGAAGGAAGCAACCCACCATGAGCACGAACAGCCACGAAGGCGCGGAAGGCCTCCCAAATCAGGAATGGTCTGACGAGCAGCGTCGCCAGGGTTCTGCCCAGACCCAGGTTCAAATTCATGATTCGATAGCCATTCCCCGTCAACACTCTAGCCACCACACCGGGGACTTAAAGCTAGAGTTCCAAAAAATTCGCGAGATTTCGGAGTTTTCCTTGATTGAGGCAAGTCCACAGCAGATTGAGCTCTTTGTCGGTCGATTCAATCAGATCGCAAGCAACGTCGAAACTGTCATCCAGGGCAAACGCGAGGTCGTAGAACTCGTCGTTCTTGCGTTGGTCGCCGAAGGGCACGTTCTGATCGAAGATGTGCCAGGGGTCGGTAAGACCCAGTTGGCCAAATCGCTCGCAAGAAGCATCGACGGCGCCTTCAATCGGATCCAATTCACCCCCGACCTCCTTCCCTCGGATGTAACAGGGGTTTCGGTATGGGACCGCAATCGAAGTGAGTTCGAGTTCAAACCCGGCCCGATCTTTGCCAACATCGTCGTCGGCGACGAGATCAACCGCGCGAGCCCGAAGACCCAGTCGGCATTGCTCGAGGCCATGGAGGAACGACAGGTCACCTCGGATGGGATGACCCGGGAGCTCGGGCAGCCCTTCATGGTGGTAGCGACACAGAACCCCCTCGAGCACGAAGGAACATACCCGCTCCCCGAAGCCCAACTAGACCGCTTCATGATGCGTGTCGTCATCGGATATCCGAGCAGGCAAAAAGAGTTGGAGATGCTGGACACCCACGGAGTCCGCTCGACATTTCATGACCTCGAAGCGGTGGTGACGACCGAAGAAATCGTAGAACTCATCTCGATCGCCCGCGGTGTGACTGTTTCCCAATCGGTGAAGACCTACATCGTCGACCTCGTCGAGGGAACCCGCAACCACTCCGACATCCTGCTGGGAGCGTCACCACGGTCAGCCCTGTTCCTGCAACGTCTGGCCCGGGCACGTGCTGCATCGCTGGGACGGGAATATGTCACCCCGGATGACGTCAAGGCACTGGCTACCCCTGTCCTCGTGCATCGAATGTCGTTACGGCCCGAGGCGCAGATGCGCGGTGAGACACTGTCTGAGATCATTGATGAGGTCATGACCCGACTCCGGGTGCCGGGCACCACTTCGCGCGTCGGCACCTGATGCCAACGCTGCGCGGTTGGGCGATCACCGGCGGCGGAGTTGCGCTTGTGGTCCTCTGGTATGCCTTTGGTGAAATCGAGCTCTTTCTGGCAGCGATTTTCGTCTTCCTCCTCCAACTCGGCTCGCTGCTCTATGTCCGTCTGAAAAAAGCGGATCTGTCGATTGGGCGCCGTTTGGGATCGGCAACCGTCCATGACGGCGACACCAATACGATCACGCTCGTAATCGAAAACAAGTCGAGACGATCTGCCACCAACCTCACCATCGATGACAACATCAACAATCTGGGCACGGCCCGCTTTGAATGTGCCCGCCTCCGTAAGAACGAACAGACCACAGCCACCTACCGTGTGACATGCCGCCCCCGGGGGGTCTACAGGGTAGGACCGACAGAGATCACTAACGGAGACCCTTTCGGGCTCGCTCAGACCAGAGCAGGCTCCGGGCCGGTCGACCGCATTGTCGTCTACCCCTCAATCGAGGACCTAACGGACTTTCCGATCATCCGGGGGCACGACCCGGCCATGCAGGCTTCCCGGCCCGAGCATGCGCGCCAGGGAGGAGAGGACTTCTATACCCTCCGGGAGTACCAGCGGGGCGACGACCTGCGCAGGGTCCATTGGCCCTCGTCGGCGCGCACCGACGAGTTGATGATCCGACAACTCGAAACGCCTTGGCAATCCCGTGCGCTGGTCCTCCTGGACGTCAGGGCGGATAGCTACGAGTCGGATGCTGCCTTCGAAAAGGCTGTATCCGGAGCCGCGACCATCGTCACCCATCTGGTTTCGTCAGGATTCGACGCCGACCTCTGGGCGGGGGACGCCGACCCGATCGACGCCTCGAGATACGGATCGGCAATGGAACGATTGGCCCTTGTAAAGCCGGACCCGGCCATAGATATCGAGGCTGTCGCCACCAGGATCAGACAGAAGGGTGGTGGCGGTGCTCTGGTGATAGTCACCGGGATCGCCGACCGCGGACTTCTCTCGGTACAACAACTTCTGTCCAAGGATTATCCGACCACCGTATTGATGTCTGCATCACAGACGACGTCACAGACGTTGGTGGGATTCCATCGACTCGGAGTCACCACCGTGTCGATAACACCGGACGAGCAATGGGCGCCTGCATGGTTAGCCGGAATGAGGAGAACGTGGTCAGCAGCACCCTCAGCCGTGTAGCCGGACTTGCCGCCTTCGCACTGATGATCGCCCGACTCGGTCGGCTGCTCGACACCGGGGCCGATGCGCCGGCATGGCATTTGATCCTCATCGCTTCTGCTTTCCTCGGAGGGGTGGTTTGGTGGCTGATCGGCCAGACCGTGACATCGCGCAGGCTGGCATACATCCTCTTCGCAGTGGTCGGACTGATCCTCTTTCTACGAATCTCCGTTCCACAGAGTCTCATTTTCGGTGTGATCCCCGGGCCGGAAACGCCGGGAGCACTCGCCAACGAAATCAGCGAATCGCTGGACATCTTCCGCTATGGAGTGTCACCGGTCTATCCGAGTTCCGGACTTGTCGCAACACTCGCCATGGTCATGTGGGGTATCGGCGCTCTTTACGTCTGGGGTGCTTCGGGTGGTCCCGTAGCCGCCATGACACTTCCTTCGATTGCCATGTATCTCCAGTTTGCGGTCATCGACCGGGCGCCAGCAGGGAATGGATGGATGGGTGCGGCCGCCATGGTCTTCGGGCTAGCCATGGCAGCGGTGGCGACTGAACAGCGGGGCAACGCCGGTCGGGTCCGCGATGGCGACGGCCGGCCGCTACCCCGGAGGGGAGGGAGCATGGCACTGATCACGGTGATGGTCATTGCAATCTCCTCGGTGGCAATCGCCTCTTCGACATCGAATTCGTTGGCCCAGAATGGCGCTCTCAACTGGCGCACCGGAGGCGGCTACGGCGACGGGTTCGGGGGTATCGCCTTCAATCGTCTGGTCGGGCTGCAAAAACGGATCATTTCCCGATCGAACGTCGAACTCTTCCGGGCAACAATCGACGAAAATGCCCCGGACCCGGCCCTGATCTATTGGCGGATGGAGACCCTGGATACCTATGACGGCACATCCTGGGTTCCGACCAGCGAAACCCCGGAACGCTATTCCCCGACAAAGGCTGGGGGCGATCCCGAGTATGCCTACCGGGGTTCGGCTGCCACTTTCACCCAAAGAGTCCGGATCGAAGCTCTACGCGGCCCGCTGGTACCGACGGCAGGGGTCGCCCAGGCACTCCAGAGCGACACCGAGAACATCAATCAGTTCCAGGTGACGACGGACGGATCGATTGTCATCCAATCACAACTCGACGAGGGCATGACATACCAGGTCGAAGCACAGTTCCCGCTGGAACGCGACGATATCAACGGGCTTGCCACCGGGCCAGACGGCGAACTCACTCCGCTATTCGCCGAGGCGGGGAGAGTCGGGGCTCTTGCAGTTACCCCGGAGGTCGTTGACCTATCCGAACCACGCCCCGCCGACATCGGGCGCTACACATCGCTGCCCGAAGAACTTCCAGCGAGTATCGGCGCAACCGCCCGGGAGGTGACCAGCGGCGCCAGATCCGATTTCGAACGAGCCACTCTCCTCCAGCATTGGTTCCGCGACAGCGGCACCTTCGAGTACACCACAGAAATCACTCCCGGCCACACCGAACTGCAACTTGCCGAATGGCTCAACGACCCCGAGAGTGTTGACTACCGAAAGGGATATTGCGAGCAGTTTGCTGCCTCGATGGCGGTGCTGGGAAGAACGCTGAATATCCCCACACGGGTGGTGTGGGGATTCACACCCGGGGAAACAGTCACCCAATCTGACGGAAGCCGCGCCATCGTCGTCCGGGACCGGAACGCACACGCATGGGTCGAGATGTGGATGGACGGGTTTGGCTGGGTCAAGTTCGACCCGACCCCGCGGGGCGACTCAACGCCGGCGAGCTTCACCGCGACCTTCGACCCGCAGGAGTTTGTCGCCGACCCGATCCAGCAGCCAGACCTGACCGGCCAACCGGGATTCATCGATGGCGACCCAAGGCTCGGGATCGACGACACCGACCTGCTCGGTGGCGAGTTCGGCGAGAACGCTTCTTCATTCCCCTACTGGATTCTCATTTTCCCGGTACTGCTCATTCTGGTCGCGCTCATTCCGGTCATGAAGCGGATCAGGAGAAGACGACGCCTTGCCATGATCAGGGAGGGAGATGTGACCGCGGCATGGGACGAAATCGTCGATCAGCTCAGGGATCTGGGCGAACACGTCCCCGCCGACCAGACTCCAATCGAGTTCGCACGTTCCACCGATCGGACCCTGGTGCCGGTCGCCACTGCATATGGCGCGGCGATTTACGGCGGCAAACCAAATCAGGGGAAGGTCGACGACTTTCTTGCTGTCGAGAACTGGATCCGGCTCAAATATGAGGGCGGCCAACGAGTGAGGTCTCGGTTCAATCCCGGCTCCCTGCTGAATGGGAAAGAAGATTGAGTCAGCGTTGTGCTCAGGAACCGAGGCCGTGTCGCTCCTCGGCGATATCGTCTTCGACACGGCGGAGCATGGTAAGAAATCGATCCTTGTCCAGTTCGAATCGACTCACATCTTCTTCCACCTCGCGGGCGATCTGATCGATTGCCACAAAAAATGACAGCTGGCCCTGGCGTAGCGCGTCGAGTATCTCGCCGTCGTCGGAGCTCACCCTGAAAATGGTCTGGCCGTCGGTAACCAG
>DATDCF010000034.1:0-3402 GCA_036524475.1 Acidimicrobiia bacterium
CGCCCGTCCCCACATAGCAAGAACGACTCCACCGATGAGAACCGCCAGAGAGACGTAGCCGAGCGCAATGTTGACCGGATGGCCGCCGAAATCGGCCGACCCGGTGCTCGAAGCCACGGACGTGAACCAATCAACCTGGCCACCGCTCGGCTCCCATCCAGTCGTGTAATTCGAGGAAATGGACACACGGCCGGAGCCGGGGTCACCGGAGAACCCGAGGCCATCTCTGACCCAATTGTCACCAGAGTCGGCGACGGCGAGCGGGGCCGCAGAGTCGCTCTCGTAAACCCTCATGCCTGCCTCCAATGGCAGGGGAACAATGTCGAGCTGGCTGGTGAGAGCCCTGTCAACCAGGTTGATCTGACCGTCGGAAACGATCCAACCGATCGAAAACTCGGAGAGCGCCTCCCCGGGCCGGAGCAAACCGCCACTGGCGAGAGCCGTTAGCGTTGCGTCTAGCTTCTCGTCCCCCGGACGTTCCGGTGCCAGCCAGACCTCATCCGACGTGGTGCCGTTGCCATCGAGAACCCGGTACCAGACCCCGGGACCGGGCCTGGCGTCGCCCGGCACCAGGGATCTGTCGTCCGATACATAGAGAATCCGCCGCGCCTGGCCTTCTGCGGCGAGTGTCTGGGCAAATGAGAGGTCGTCGTTGACGTCACCGGACGGCAATCCGAGGTTGCCACCCATGATATTCCCTGTAGAGATCACAATCAGTGCCACACCGGCCAATGCTGAAATGACTGGAATCGCCCGGCGGTCGAACCGGTTGAGTGAGACTCCAACTGCAATCGCGGCCCCGACCGAGCCGGTGACCAGGCCAGCCTCTTCGATGCCCGGCCCCCCGATCCCGAGGTGGGCAACCAACAAGCCGCCGAGGCCGAGCAGCCCACCTATGGCAGCCGTCCGACGCTCACGACTCTCGCCGAGGAATTGGGGCAATGTGCAGAGGAGGATCAGCCCGATCCCGGCAATGCCGATCTCCGGGCCAAATCGCCGGGAGGAGTCGAAAAGCCACCCGCTGTCCCCCGACAGGAATGAGACGGCGACCACTCCCCCCACCGCGCTCGCGATGGCAAGCTCGAATCGAGCCCTCGTCCCACCCTGGATCGACCATATAACCGCGCCGACCACCGGAACGATCAACAACGCGGGAGAAATGGCGGCAAGTATCCATCCCAGAACCAATGCCCAGCCGATCTGGTTGAGTCGGGACCTTGTCTCCTCGGCGGGATGCACGAACACAGCTCGCAACGCCCACGGCAGGACCGCGGCGGCGGCCAGTGCACTCCATGAACCCTGGTGTGTCAAAAGTGCCGTTCCCGGTCCGGCGACAGCGACCACTCCGGCCAGGTAGCGCCCTGGCCCGCGGAATCCCAGCCTTCCCAACAGTCGACCGGTCCCGACCACCGCAATGAATCCGAGGGACATGGTGAGAAGGGTCCTTGCGGCGCCCTCCGATCCGAACCAGAGAAAACTGGTAATCCCGGTGAATCCCGTGATCGGGTGAACGGGTACCGGGCTCCCCAGTGCGGTCTCGTTCCAACCACCGAGAAAACGGCCCATAGCCAATGAGGGTGGCTCGAACGGGAAGTTCATTCCAGATATCGGGATGCCAGAAAAGAAGAAGCCACGGATAGCGAGGAGGGTTATCGACGATGCGATGATCCCGCCGACGATTCCGGGGCTTCGCCATAACCTGCGGGCTCCCTTGGCAAGAGCCTGGTCGTCGTCGAACAACGAGAGGATCCGTGCCGAAATCTCGTCGCCGATCCTTCTCAGCCTGACCGAACCCGAAGTTTGAAATCGGAAGAGCTCCTCGTCGCCGAACGACCGCACCGACTTGGCCCTCCTCCGTCGGGATATCGTCGACGGCAGGCGAAAGAGATTCCACAACCATGTCCCGATAAAGCTGAATAGCGGCTTCCAACGCAACAGAAACAAATTGAGGATGGAGTCGATCAATCCAACGAGGAACGACACCGGGAGTACCCACGCAAGTGTGAGGGCGCGGTATGAGACGATCATCGCACGCAACCTGCCGGCCCGCTCCTTCCAGCCGCGCCCGGTGGCTGTGCACTTTCCCTGGTGATAAACCTCGGAAGAAGGGACAATGATGACCCGGCCACCCGCAAGCCGGGCACGTTGGGAGAAGTCGAGGCCCGCGGCACCGGTCGGAATCGTCGTATCGAGGCTGCCGAGACCCTGGACGAGGTCTCTCCTCACCAGCATTGAGACGGTATCGACGAAAGCAACCTCGCGGACCACGTCATATTGCTGGAGATCAACTTCGCCCGCATCCAATCCGCTGTAAGGCTCGCCAAAAACGTCCGTTGCGCTACCGATCGATTCCAGCTCGTCTTTGGTCCCAGCCCTGAGAAGCTTGGACGCACCGAGTCCGGCATCGTTCCGCTCGACTTCGCCAACCAATGAGGTCAGGGCGTCGGGCCGCGGCCTTGCATCGGAGTGGAGAATCCACAGGTAATCGATCGAGGAGTCGGCCGCCTCCACGGCTGAGTCAAGAGAGTCAACAAAGGTCGCATCGCTCTTGGCATCCCCGGCCTCGCCAACCACGACCACATCGACGATGTGGTCGTATGCTTGCCGACTTATGGCAGCAAGCGCAGCGTTCAGATCTGAGCCCTCTACGGAGGTGACCAGAACCCGCACCGCTGGGGACCGCAGGGTTGCCAGCGAACCAGTGTCGGCATCTGCCGTAATTTGGAGGTCGTCATTCATGGACTGTGTCATTGTGAACCGGCGACCCCGTCTCGGCAATCTCGAAATGGCATTGTGAAGGTCGTAGAACTTTCCGGGGGCGTTGGAGGGGCCCGTCTTGGGCTGGGTATTGAGCAGATCCGTGACGTCGAGTCGACCATTGTGGTCAACATTGGCGATGATGACGATATCCACGGATTGTCGGTATCGGCAGATTTAGACACGGTCGTCTACACCCTGGCCGGTATCGAGGGCTCCCAAGGGTGGGGCCGGGCCGGCGACAGTTTCGTCACCAACGCGGAAATGGGGCGACTCGGGGCCGACAATCGGTTCCAACTCGGTGACCTCGATTTGGCCACGAACATCCTCCGAACCAATGCGCTCCGGAGTGGGACCAGCCTGAGCAAATTCACCAGGGATCTGTCGCGAAAGCTCGGGATCCGGTCGTCGATCGTCCCCGCCAGTGACGACAAGGTTCCCACGCTGGTGACCACCGAAGCGGCCGGGGTGCTCTCGTTTCAGGAATACTTCGTCTTGAGGGGCCATCAGGATCGGGTGACCACCCTCGAATATCGAGGCGCTGAAAACGCTTCTGCCGCCCCGGGGGGGCTGGAGGCAATCGAGAGTGCCGATGTCGTTCTGATCGCCCCTTCCAACCCTCCATTGTCGATCTGGCCGATTCTG